>CALZMZ010000041.1 GCA_945788685.1 Thermodesulfovibrionia bacterium
CTGGAATGAGAACATAGACTGCGGCACGGTCAATACGACCAATATCACCTCAACGAGTCCGGGCTGGACCCTGTTCAGCTGCAGCGGCAGCCAGGCGATCTTTACGACTGCCGGTCAGAGTGGTGCACAAACATATACGGTAACCGTCACAACAGCGGTAACGGATATAGCCGGCAATGCAATGGCAGGCAGCTATGTATTTTCTTATTCAACAGTAGATCTGACTGGTCCTAATTCATTGATAATTGATCCTGCAAATGCTGCTATGTTAAACGCCTCCACAGTCTTTCCTTACACCATCAGCGGCACTGCAACTGACAATGTTGCTGTATTGTCTGTTGACATCTCCATAAATGGAGGCCCCGCGCAGCCTGCAACTTGCACCAACTGCCCGGGGACGAATGTAAACTGGACCTATTCATGGCCGCTTCCTGCTGACGGAGTCTATACAATTCGTAGCATAGCCACTGATTCATCATCGAATATTGAGGTTCCATCACCAGGCATTACAGTTACTATTGACAGAATTGCTCCATCAGTAAGTTCCACGATTCCATCTGACAGTGCGATAGATGTAATTTTAGACAGCGCAGTAATAATGAACTGGAATGAAAATCTGGATTGCACGACCGTTAATACAACATCGGTTACCATCAATCCACCTGCTGCATTAGCGTTGACATCATGTAGCGGAAGTCAGGCTGTATTTACTCCAACCGGACAAACAGGATTGACCGCGTATACAGTAACCGCAGATACAACAATTACGGATTTTGCCGGTAATTCCATGAGTGCGGTTTTCGCATTCTCATATACAACTGAAAGCTCGGATATAATTCCGCCTGTATCATCGGTGACTGATCCTGCAAACAGTTCTTTTATTAACAGCGTCTCCCCTGATCCATATACTATAAGCGGTACTGCCACTGATAATGATGTTGTTACAGAAATAGAAGTTTCAACAAATGGTGGAGCAAGCTGGAATCCCGCAGTATGTTCAGGATGCGGCACCGCTGATGCAACGTGGACCTATTCATGGTCTCTCCCGATTGACGGAATTTATGTAATCATGAGCAGAGCCACAGATGCCTCAAATAATCTGGAAACTCCTGCGGCCGGTAATATAGTAACTGTTGATCGCACAGGCCCTTCGGTAACTTCTACTATCCCGGACAATGGTGCGACTAATATAAATATTAATAATAATGTAACAATTAACTGGAGCGAAGCGGTTGACTGTTCAACAGTTAATATTGCAAATATAACTTCAGACAGTCCCGGCTGGATACTGGCTATGTGCTCTGGAAGCCAGGCTGTATTTCTGACAGGCTCACAGCAAAGTATTGCAACATATTCCGTAATTGTATCTGTGTCAGTAACTGATCAAAACGGAAATCCAATGCCAGCACCGTACGTATTTTCATATACGACAATTGATGCAATAATACCTGTATCGATAATAAACGACCCATCTGATGGCTCCGCATTTAACAGTAGTACGTCAGATCCATATATCATAAGTGGTACTGCAAATGATAATCTTGCGGTTTCGGGCATTGAGGTGTCTACAGATGGTGGTGCCAACTGGAATCCTGCGGTATGCACAGGATGTCCGGGTGCAAATGTCAACTGGACATATGCTTGGACTCTACCGGCTGACGGTGCGCATATGATTATGAGCAGGTCTACGGATGCTTCAGGCAACATTGAAACTCCATCTGCAGGAAACCAGGTTCTCATAGACAGGTCTGCTCCAACGCATTTATGGGTTTTGCCAAATAATAATTCATATTACAGAGACGGCGATTCCATTACGGTAAATGCGATCATTACAGAAACAGGTGTCGGTGTATCAGATGGAGCAAATTGTAACGCCACGATTGACGGATCAATATCATATTTTACTGGGGCCATCAACTATTCTTCAGTAACACAAACATGTGCAGGCATAATATCAATAATTGCCGGATCAGGACTGACCGATGGTCAGCACGCCCTGAATTTACAGGTCATTGATTTGGCAGGTAATAGCGCTCTTAGTTCTGACAGATTTATTAATATCGACAATACCGCTCCAACTTCATCAGTAATTGATCCCTCTGATGCTGCCTCTTTTAACAATGTTACGCCCGATCCATACCTCGTGACAGGTACAGCATCTGATAATGTTGTTGTCTCAGGAGTTGAGGTTTCCACTAATGGCGGATTAAATTGGGCGCCTGCTCTATGTTCAAATTGTCCGGGTTCAAATGTAAACTGGACATACAGCTGGTCACTACCGCTTGATGGTATATATGTTGTCATGAGCCGGGCAATCGACAGTCTTAATAATATTGAAGTTCCATTAGCTGGGAATACGGTAATTGTTGAAAGAACTGCCTTAAATATCATTAATACTGTTCCACAGGACGGATCAACCAATGTCAATCCAAACAGTCCTGTTACAATCCTTTGGAATAAGGATGTTGATTGTTCAACTGTAAATACAACATTTATTACAATTGATTCAGGCTCATTAGCGCTATCAAGCTGCAATGCAAACCAGGCAATTTTCACAACCAGCGGCCAGACATTTTCAACACCATATCTGGTTACTGTCACTGCCGGGGTCAAGGATCTGGCCGGAAACCCAATGGCATCACCAACCGGATTCTCTTACACTACGTCTCCCACAGGTGTTCCTTCTCTGTCATATTTGAGCTTTCCACATGACAATGGAGTAGACCCTGATACAGGTAATACTGTGACGAATTTCACTTTTAAGATTATGTACATCGACAATCAGGATGATCCGCCTGCTGTTAACTATCCGTTGATATTTATTGGAGATAATGATAGTTATTTCGGATATGCCATGGTTGAAGAAGATCCGCTTGACACTGTCTATTCAGATGGTAAAGTTTACTACTACACGACCGGATTCGGACCTGCTGAAGATATTCGCTACTTCTTTGAGGCACAGGCAGCTACTGGAGACACGACTGTTGTTAATTTGCCGACAGTCGCTCCGGGCTATGAAACAGGCCCTGATGTATATTTGTTACCGGGATATAATGTAGTGGGAGTGCCCAAGGACCTGAGCCTGTCCAATCTGTCGTATACAACTGTTCTGGGGGATGACTCAGGATACCAGTATTGCATATCCTGGAACTCCTTTGGCCCTGATCATCCGGTTAATGGCATACAGGGAGAGTGGTTGGAGAGAACACATTATAATTTATTAAGCGGGAACGGATACTTTATATATTCTGATGGAGGACCGAGACGACTTGACGAGCCTTCAGCTCTGGGAAATGAGATCAGGACAAGTGTTGATATACCGTTAAATGGTGGATGGACAATAATCAGCAATCCCTATACTGCATTTATTAAACTCAAGGATGTATTTATTGTCAGAGGCGGCACAGAATATACATATCTTGATGCGGTTATAAATGGATGGGTAAGCAATTCAATCTATGAATATGAAGGTGATGGAGCAGGTTATGCCTTCAAGGCATTTAACGGTATACCCGAAGCAACTATGCACAATAAAAAGGTAAAAATAACATGAACCAGATCATAAAGAAAAGAGATTATCTAGCTGCTAACAGCTGCATGTTAAGATATTTAATCATCAGCACTTTCATAATTGCATTACTTGCTCCTTCATATCTGCTGGCCCAGCCTAATGGACATTTACAAGTTAAAATTGAGTCAGGTACTGTACATAATTATCTGGTACTGGGAGTGGACAGTACTGCAACGGATGGATTTGACAACCTCTGGGAGACCCCTGCATTGTTCGGAGGCGGTATCATGGCTTATTTCCCTCATGATGACTGGAACCGGGCCCAGAATAAATTCTGGAGAGATATTAAATCCAATGATTCCGGAACAACGAAGACCTGGCCTTTTATTGTTGACATTGATCCGGATTCATCGTTATTGAATTCTGAATTCAGGATTTCCTGGAACGTTTCAAAAATACCGCAAGACTACTCCGTCACACTGATCGATGACACAACAGCACAGCAGATTGATATGCGTGCCAATCCATCACATTCATTTATTTTTACGACCCCGAGGACATATAAAGTAGTAATTGAGATTCCGTGATATTCAGCATTCCATGACTGCGACTTTTTTCAAGCCATACAATCGTCAGATGTATCCTTCTTAAGAACATGGATAAACTGTCCGATAAAACATTGTATCCAGTTCACAGAACAATTTAGAATCTTATTAATAAATCATCATTTATAAAGATGGTAAAATGAGAGGTCCTTTATTTATAATATTTAAAAGTAACCCTAATATTAAGGAGGCGCAAATTGACTCAGGATGAGATGGAAAAATTGATGTCCATGGGACTGGGAGAAAAGATTGAACATTCAAAAAAGATTATTAAAGAAGCAATTGAAAAATATGGTACAGAGAATATGGCTGTTGCATGGACAGGCGGAAAGGACAGTACCACAATGGTCTGGCTCTACAAAGAAGCGTGTAAGGAGCTTGGCGTCCGGATGCCGATGTGTATGTTCATCGATGAAGGGTATGTTTTCGATGAAATCTGGGACATGTTTAATAAACTGAAGGCGGAATGGAGCCTTGATGCCCGTATCGCAAAAAATACTGATGTTAGCGACAAGGCGGATAAAGTCGGTGACATGGTCAGGGTTGACAGTCTTAACGAACGTAACAGACAGGAGATAGAAGTGCTTGAATATGCAGAGGATGAATTTCCATTTGAACCAGAATCCTTTGTAGGAAATCATCTCATGAAAACAGTTGCCATGAATGTATTTCTTGAAGACAATAATATTAAGGCCCTTGCAACTGCAATCAGATGGGACGAGCAGGAAGCAAGAATAGAGGAAGATTATTTTAGTGAGAGACGGGTCCCTCCACATATGCGTATTCAGCCGATCCTTCATTTTAAAGAGAGAGACATCTGGGATTTCATTTTTAAATATGAGATCCCTTTTTGTGAATTATATAAAGAAGGTTACCGTTCTCTCGGCGCCAAAGGATCGACAACAAAGATGTCAGACATTCCTGCCTGGGAACAGGACCTTGAAAACACCTATGAACGCGCCGGCCGTGGACAGGGTAAAGAAGAGATTATGAGTAAACTCAGGGACCTGGGATACATGTAGTTCTCGAATTAATCAATGTGTCTATCCAGAAAAATCGGGATTGTCCTTTTATTAATCGGGATCTGCCTGCCAACAGCAACACTACCGTTCATAACCGAGTTTAAACCCGTACCGGAGTTGTGCCTTACATCCAACTTCTTCAATAACATGGGAAACATGATGGTGGTATTCGGTCCAGAGAATATGAGTTATGTCAGTGATGTAAGTGGATTGACGGCAATTCCATACAAATATCTTTTTTCAGCAGGTGTGATACTGGCATGTATTGGCTGCGGCAGTATTGTTCTTTCTGCCGGAAGTCCTTCAGCAAAAGACAATTAAATGGCTACCCTCTCCAGAACCTGACTCTTCCTACATCAATATGCACGAAATTTGATCTGGGGTAATATCCTACACCTCCGGCCTGCAATTCATAAGCTGCACGCCTCAGCTTTTTCGATCCTGCTGCCGGTAAACGAATATCCGCTGCTTTACCGAAAATATGCATACTCTTTTTTGCAACACCCTTATTTTTTCTTCTAAGGTGCTCATTAGTTCTTCTGGACCGATACCCTGAAATAAGGTGAAAAGGTTCACTGGTCTGCATTTTTTGCTGGATCGCAAATAAAAAATCCAGGAGACGTTTATCTATTTTTTTTACCGCACCATTGTAATGGTCTCTGAAAATATAGTCGAATTCCTTTAGAGCACTATCAATATATTCACCGTTTTTCCAGTAAACTGTCTTCTGTGTTTCTTTTGTATGAAGGTTATAAATGCTGATCATTCTTTTTTCCGGTGAAATGATTTCAGGTGACTTTGATTTTAAAATCATCATGTCTCTCATGGCATTCGCGTTACCGGAGAATAGTATGGAAGCAATGCCAGCCAGACCCAGCCTGATGATGCTTCTGCGGTCTACATATGTATTAATCATTTTTTTGCCTTTCAATTCTATTACAAAATACGAGCAACTGCATTGCAGACCTTCATGCAAATAAAATGCCAAATTAAAACATCTTGATAAATAACGATTCTAATATAATGGTAACAGGAAATATTTACCGGATTACCTATATATTTGTCAAATTTCAGACATGTTTTAACAATCAAGAAACCGCATTACGATTACCATAATCACATATGGCAGCGAATATGATATTATTATCTGAAGCCTGATCAGTATATTTATCAATTTTCCGCTTTGTTTGGTAACTTTTTAATACATTACATGGAGGAGCTATGAAGGAGACAAAAATCATTCTTTCTGAAAAAGAGATGCCCAGACAGTGGTATAACATTTCAGCTGACATGCCCAATCTGCCAAAACCACCCTTACATCCTGAAACCAGGCAGCCTGTAGGACCCGATGATCTGTCAGCTATTTTCCCAATGGCGCTTATTGAGCAGGAAGTAAGCCAGGAGCGCTGGATCGATATACCGGAGGAAGTGCTGGAAATATATACGTTATGGAGACCGTCTCCATTGTACAGGGCCCACAGGCTGGAAAAAGCCCTTGGTACACCGGCAAAGATTTATTATAAATATGAAGGCGTCAGCCCCGCAGGAAGCCATAAACCAAACACATCCATTCCACAGGCTTTCTATAATAAAAAGGCCGGCATTAAAAGAATCGCGACAGAAACAGGTGCCGGACAGTGGGGTTCATCCATGGCCCTTGCAGGCAACCTGTTTGGTATGGATGTTACGGTTTATATGGTAAGAGTAAGTTATGATCAGAAGCCGTACAGAAGGATTACCATGGAGACATGGGGTGCTGAAGTTCATGCAAGTCCGTCAAAGGTAACCCAGACAGGAACAAAGGCTCTTGAAGCAGATCCAGACAATCCAGGGAGTCTCGGCCTTGCAATATCAGAGGCTGTTGAAGATGCTGCAACTCATGACGATACTAATTATTCACTCGGCTCGGTTTTAAGTCATGTATGTCATCATCAGACAGTGATCGGTCTTGAAGCAAAGAAGCAGTTTGAAATTGTCGGGGATTACCCGGATATCATAATTGGCTGTTGCGGCGGAGGCAGTAATCTGGCCGGTGTTAGTTTCCCATTTCTTCAGGACAAGATAAATGGGAAAGATATGAGAGTTATTGCTGTAGAGCCTGCATCATGTCCTACCCTTACAAAAGGAGAATTCAGATATGACTTTGGAGATGTTGCAGGACTTACTCCGTTTCTTATGATGTACACGCTTGGACACGACTTTATTCCTCCCGGTATACATGCAGGAGGCCTGAGGTATCATGCTGATGCACCTCTTGTATGCCAGCTGCATAAAGACGGTCTTATAGAAGCACAGGCATACCACCAGATGGCAGTATTTGAAGCTGCCATGCAGTTTGCCCGCACCGAAGCAATTATCCCTGCGCCAGAGACCGCCCATGCGATCAGAGGGGCCATTGATGAAGCCCTGAAATGTAAAGAAGAGGGCAGGGAAAAAACAATTCTTTTTAATCTGAGCGGTCATGGATATCTGGACCTCCAGGCTTATTCAGATTATATGGAAGGCAAGCTCAGCGATTATGAATATCCAGAAGAAAAAATCAGGGAAGCATTGTCAAAACTGCCTGTGCTGTAAATATTAAATTCTTTTCACGGGAACTCAAGAAAAAGGGGTGATCAGTATGCTGTTCACTCTTTTTTCATTCCCTGGCCCGTCATAATTCAGACCCCTCTGTCAAAGAACAGACGGATCTCATCCACTACCACATAAATTTTCTTTAAATATCAAAAGGTTCTCATCAGGCACTGATTTTGCTTTGAACAGATGCAGTAGAAAAGTATCTCTTAAAACTGCCGGTTAATAAATTGGCTATATTTAATTTGGAGGTAAAGATGCTGCCTAACAGAAGAAGTTATTTCAGATTTGATGTGCCGTTAAAAGTAACATTGGATAACTCTAACCGTGGACACAACCTTACAGGTACGACAAAGAACCTTTCACGGAGCGGGATTTGTTTTGAGACCGATAGTAATGATCTCATGCCGAATGACAGGATTGAACTGGAGATCGAGCTTCCGGAAAACACATCATATCCGCTTCTGGCTGATGTCATGTGGAAACAGCAGGTCAATGACAGGTGCCTGACCGGCGTAAAAATTATCAGCATGGACAGCGAAGCAAAAAGCGAAGTTCTGGATTACGCATATGATATGTGGCTGAATAAAGTCCGCAACAGAAGAACAGTAGATATGGCCGTACTATAAGAGTACGTAACAAGGTACATAAAAATTATGACGGAAAAAATGGAAAAAAGAAAATATAAACGAATGCCTTCAAATATCAGGGTAAGGTTTTCCTGTCTGCAAACCGACTATTCAGGGACTGTCACAAATATATCTGAAAATGGCATGTTTATTAAAGCAGGCAAAATGAGTTTTCCGTTTGATTCCTGTATTGAAGTCCTGATCCATCTGAAGAATCAAGTTTTTAAAGTCCCTGTGGAAGTCAGAAGGATGTCAAAATCAAGTGACCACTACGATGGACTGGGCGTGAAATTGATAAGCACCCCTCAGGAGTTCATTGATCTTGTCAACACATACAAAATGATTCATCAGAACAGAACCGCATTTACCCTCAATTAACAAACCTCAATATTGATTAAACATTTTACAGAAGTTAAGCTATTAATACTAACAGGACAGGTTGCCTGATTAGTTTAATCCATGTTTTTATAAAAACTCTAATATTGAACCGTCATTCCCGCGGTCTGTTGAGCGGGTCGGAACGACTCTCGGTAGACTCGCATCGAGAATCCAGTCTTTTCAGTAAGCTCTGGATGCCTGATGACTGATCTCGGACATGACAAAAAAGAATCAGCAGTTTACACATAATCACTAATTAATCTATCATGTCCATGAACAGGAGGGTTTTCAGTAATGGCTTTTGTAATTGGTTTTGCGGGAAAAGGCGGCACAGGTAAAACAACAATTTCAGCACTTACCGTGCGCTATCTGATGGAAAAAAAGAAAAAGACTGTACTGGCTGTTGATGCTGACAGTAACTCATGTTTAAATGAAGCGCTTGGTGTTGAGATCCATGCCACAATAGGCAAACTACGTGAGGAATCACTTGCTACTGTACGAAGTGGTGGCGAACGTCCCGGCGGAATGAGCATGGAGCAGCTTTTTGATTATCAGGTACAGCAGTCACTAATTGAGGCAAAAGGGTTTGATCTTATGGTAATGGGCAGACCTGAAGGACCGGGCTGTTACTGCGCCGCCAATAATATAATTCGCAAATACACTGATATCCTGTCTGATAAATATCCATATGTAGTCATTGACAATGAAGCAGGAATGGAACACCTGAGCAGACGGACAACCCACAGTGTAGACCTGTTACTTGTAATCAGCGATCCTACCCAGAAAGGTGTTCAGACTGCAAACAGGATAAACGGTCTCGTCGATGAACTGGGACTTGATGTTAAGGAACGCAGGTTTATCATAAACAGGGTATCGGATGAAAATTTCAATAAGTTAAAAAGCAGCAGTCACGATCTGCCCGACGATAAAATATACAACATTCCAAACGATGAAAATATTTTCGATCTTGATCTGGAAGGAAAGCCTGTCTTTGATCTCCCTCCGGATTCAATCGCTGTAAAGACTCTGTATAAGATTCTTGACACCTGCACCATACCTTAATGTGTTAAACAGCTTGAACCGCTTGAACAGCTTGAGCCGATTGATCCACTGTTAAACTATTGTTGAACAACTGTTGAACTATTGTCCTTAAATTTCCGCTATAATATATGCGTTTTATTTTAATCATGAGTCCACTATTATCAGACATTAATTATCGGAGGCAGAATGCATCTTAAATTTAATCTTATTGTTCTGATACTGTGCCTTTTGGTCCTGAGCTTTCCTGCAGTGTCAATTTCAGGAGAATATTCGATATCTGATTACAGCAGCGTCACAGGAAGAAACACGGGATATCCTTCAGGAACAACTGTAAATGGCATGACAGATACGGGTAATATTGACCTTGTCATGGAAACAACCATATATGCTAAAAACCTTGAACTCGTAGGGATCGGCATAGAAGGTGAAACATTTATTGGCTCTATTACTCCATTAAGACTGAGATACAGACCGCATGAACAGTTGACCCTTGAGGCGGGTGCCCTGCTTGCATATGATTTCGGGGACGGCAGTGAATTTGACGAAGTTGAACCGATATTAAGACTCGTATACCAGCCGGCTGAAAACACCTTTGTTGTCGCAGGGACAATCATACGGACCCATTCTATTCATGATGCCATTTACAATGACACAGCCGCATTTATAGAAAATAACGAACAGGGCTTTCAGTTCAGGGCTGACCTGAAGAAATTCAAACAGGACTTCTGGATAAACTGGAGGATCAGGGAAGAGAATGCCGTATCTGAGCGATTTGATACCGCTTCTTCATCTCAAATCATAATAGGCGATTTCCGGCTTGATGCCCAGCTTGTTCTACGACATGCAGGAGGACAAAAAAATACTGAAGACAGCCTTGCATATAATACCGCCTATCTCTTCGGAGGATCATACGGCTTTTTAAAAGGGGTATCAGTTCCCTTGCTGAAGGAACTGGAAGAAGTGAGAATCGGTGCACATTTCATAGGAAGCAGTGATGATCCCGCGGATAAAACCGGTCTGCCCGCTTCTGACGGCAATGGAATTGAAGGAACACTCATATTAAGAACAGATCCTGAAAAAGATATGATTGTCAGCATATTTGGATCATATTTTAATGGCAATGAACTGGTCGCAGGGGCCGGAGACCCTTTATATTCAGTAGATGAATACGTACAGATCGGTTCCAATTTTCTATTTAATCTGACAGCCGGACTTAAATTTGAAATAAGCGGTGTAGCCCAGTTTGTTAATGGCACATTTGTTCACACAGAACAGATGTATTTCTCATGGGGCAAGGGGTTTACTATTTTTAAAGGGATGTAATACGTCTTACTTAAAATAATCCTGATTATAAATTAAGCGGTTGTTGCCGACAACCCTGTATTATCATTCTCTGTAATGTGTGTTTCGCCGCTGTCTGATCCTTGAACGATCTTGAAAACACTCACCATCTGTTGCAGCTCCCCGGCAAGGGTGCTCAGCCCCTGCGAAGATTGCACTGATAACTGTACACCGTTCAGATTCTCTTTTGTCATACCTGCTACTGACTCAATATTCTCTGTTACTTCCCGGGCAGCAGTTTTCTGTTCCTCAGTGGCTGCAGCAATTTGCTGTATCAGATCAGTGACCTGCTGGACAGAGCCGACTATCTGCTGCAGGGCTTGCCCTGCCTGGCTTGCCAACTCTACACCTTTGTCTACTTCAACAGTCCCTGTCTTCATCGATTCCACAACCTTCCGGGTATTTTCCTGATTGGACTTAATCATCTGTCCGATCTCGCTTGTTGCAGAAGTGGTCCTTTCAGCCAGTTTTCTGACCTCATCGGCAACAACGGCAAATCCCCTGCCCTGCTCACCTGCTCGTGCTGCCTCTATCGCCGCATTCAGTGCCAACAGGTTAGTCTGACCGGCAATATCGTTAATGACCTGAATAATTTCTCCAATTTGCTCAGATCCCCTGCCAAGGATTTCGATTGTTTCGGCAGAGTCATTGACCGCCCGGGATATCTGATTCATCCCTTCGATCGTTGCAGTTACAACCTCCCCTCCTTTTGTGGCCAGGCTGGTTGCCTCTTTTGCTGTTTCAGCCGCATGGCTGGAATTCCTTGCAACATCTGAAAATGTGACATTCATCTGTTCGATGGAAGTAGAAGCCAATTCTGTCTGTTCAGATTGACTCCGGGCATTTGTTATCATCTTCTCTGATGAAGCTGACATCTGATCTACTGAAGAGGCAAGCATTTCAGTTGCCATCATAATATCAGAAATCATGTCCCTGAATCTGCTATTGAGCACTGACATGTTTTGACTGATAGATCCTATTTCGTCGCCTCTATCTTCATTAAATTCAACAGTAAGATCACATTCTGATGTACGGGCTATTTTTTTGTTTAATTTTTCTACCGGGTGAATCAGGTCATATGTTGTTCTCCAAAGCACAAAAACAGTCATTAAAATGCTGACACCGATTAATACGAATATGGTTTTGATAATAAACTGCAGTCTATTTTCTATTGCTTTGATCTTCTCCAGAAGAATATTATTAATCTCCTGCTCAAATTTACTGATCGTACTGTTTATCTTCTCTGACAGTTCAGCAACCAGTTCCATCTTTTCCTCAGCTTCATCAG
This sequence comes from Thermodesulfovibrionia bacterium, assembly GCA_945788685.1. Classification (GTDB taxonomy): domain Bacteria; phylum Nitrospirota; class Thermodesulfovibrionia; order UBA6902; family UBA6902; genus CALZJD01. Next base: position 12,390 of record CALZMZ010000041.1, read on the forward strand.
TCAGGTCCGATACATAAAAGGAAGACATGGCTACAGCCTCGGCAAAGAAATTTTCAAACTCAAATGACAATCCTTCAATAGAATCCTTAAGTTCTTCATTTTGTATGATCTCATTTAATGCAGCATAATACTCATGAAATTCCCTGGCTTTCGAGGAGGCTTCCAGAACAATATCTTCATCCTGGGTCAGCGAGCCATTTCCTATGAGACGCTGGACATTGACCACAGTGTATTTCATGTTTGATGTGAGCATATTCAGTTCCATCAGATTGCTGGAAACATACTGGACCTGCTGTTTCACCTGACTGGAGTAGAAATAAATAATACTGCAACCAATGACAATAACCATAACAATGATCAAAAAACTGGCCAGGATCTTGTATCTGAATGATATCGTATTTAGCAAATTACTCCACCTTTATTTCTTCTTATTTACTTGACCGGAACAAATTCCAGCTTTGCCACAATTGCCTGCCCCTGTGGGCTTAAAACAAAATCAATAAATTTCTGGGCGTTTCCGTTCGCCTCACCCCTGGTGATCAGATTGAGTTCACGACGAAGAGGATACGATCCATTGGCAACATTTACGGATGTTGCCTTGATTCCATCCAGATCAAGCAATTTCACTGCAACGCCTTTTTTGGCCGCAGCTTCTGCTGTACCGAGGGATACATATCCGATAGCAGATGGGGTTCCGCTCACATAGGCAATGCCTTCGGTGTTTGAACCGATTATGTGGGCTGAAGAAATGACCTTACCTTTTAAATCAAAATACTTTTCAAAAAGCTCCTTGGTGGAACGTCCCTCTGCCTTTGCCTCTATTGATATTTTCATATCAGGCCCACCGAGTTCTTTCCAGTTTGTTACGGCGCCTGTATAAATTTTAATGACATCCTGTTTCGTAATGGCATTTAATGGATTGTCTGCATTCACAACTATCGCGATGCCGTCCATTCCAATAAGATGCGTGGTCAGGTCCTTTGGCTCACTGTTCTTCAGTTTACGGGAAGCCATGCCAATATCTGCTAAACCGTCTTCAGCTGATTTGACACCAACGCTGGAACCCCCGCCTTTTACTTTTACTTTAATACCGGTTTCTTTTTTGAAGACCTTTGCGGCTTTTTTTACTATCGGCCTGATGGTGCTTGAACCTGTAACATTAATAGCTTCTCCTGCAAAGGCTGCTGATGCCAAAATCAGAACTGCTGTAACTGCAATCAATATCTTGTACACTGTTATTCTCCTCATTTTAATGTTATTCAGAATTCTGCATCCAAATACATGTTATTTATCAGTTTATAATTCTATCGACAGCTAGATGAATTAACTGAATAGAGGTTTTCCTGTATAATGTATCAGGATTTACCCTATAGTGCGATTACATTGCCTCTATCACTTCCGGAACATTCTGCGGATCTATTTCTGTATATTCTCAATACGCATTCTCTTAAATTCACTCACCAGGCTTTGAAGCTCATCTGCCGGAGCGCTGAGACTCTGTCTGACATCATCAACTTTCAGAGAGATTCAGGAATGAGTGCCAGATAATTTTAATTGTCATATAAAACAATGGGTTATACGTAATTATTTAAATAAGGAGAGCTATTATTTAAATTTTTTATTATTAAATAATGCTGTATATTTTTTAACTTTTTATGCTATAATTCAAGACTTTTCTCAGGGTTATGCAACTCATTCTGGAATAAAAACCTAAAAGGAGATAGATGTAATGATAATTATAGGTGAAAAGATCAGTGTCATTGCGAAAAAAGTCAGAGAGGCAATGGACAGCCGTGACCCAAAGCCCATTCAGGACCTGGCTGAAGCGCAATGGAAGGCCGGGGCGCATTTTATCGATGTAAACATCGGACCTGCCGAGGACAAAGGCGAAGACCTGATGAAATGGATGGTTGAGAGCATCCAGCAGACTGTTAAGGCCCCGCTCTGTCTTGATACAACAAATGCATCAGCCCTTGAAGCCGGCTTGAATGTTCATAACAATGAATGGGGAAAGCCCCTTATCAATTCCACTTCCAACGACCCTGAACGGTTCGTCATGCTTGAACTGGCAGCAAAACACAACGCTGAAATTATTGCGCTCACCATCAGCAAAGGCGGACTGCCTGCAGATGCAGAAGAGAGATGTGGAATAGCTGCAGAGATCATGGGGAGGGCCATGGAATTCGGCGTTCCTCTTGAGGACATTTATCTTGATCCGCTGATTCTGCAGGTCTGTACAACCCAGGACCAGGCCATGCATTCCATCAAGGCAGTCCAGATGTTTCAGGAATTGAATGATCCACCGATGAAGACCGTTGTCGGTCTCAGCAATATCTCAAACGGTGTACCAAAGGAAATGAGAAGTCTCATAGACAAAGTGTACCTTACATTACTAATGTATGAAGGATTGACAGCAGCTATTGCCAATCCTCTGGATAAAGATCTTATGGATGTGGTCAAGACTACAGAGGTATTTCTTAACAAAACACTGTATGCACATTCATATCTGGAAATGTAAAAAAACAGTAACGAGTAACGCGTAACGAGTAATCAGGAAAACAGATCACTCATCACTCATAACAGATTACTTATTTTGGAGGTTAATATGTCTTATGTAGTTCCCAAAGAGTCTTTTAACGGCAAAGTCCTCAGTGTTGATTTCGGCAAAGATGACAGGGCCCTGGCTGTTGGCGGTGAAAACTGTCTTCCTTTTTTGTCCTTTGAAGGCGAACTTCCCAATAAGCCTGTGATAGCCTGCGAAATCCAGGATTGTCCGCCTGATGACTGGCCGGATACAGTTAAAGAGGTATATAAAGATGTAAGCGGAGATCCTGTTTCCTGGGCAAAACATTGCCAGGACAATCTTAATGCAAAGGCGATCGCTTTGAGGCTGGTGAGCACTCACCCGGACAGGGACAACCGTTCTGCCGGGGACGCTGCGCAGACTATTAAAGATGTGCTGGCGGCTATTAATGTTCCTCTCATAATACTGGGATCAAGCCATATTGAGAAGGATGCCGACGTTCTGGTTGCTGCTGCAGAGGCTGCAAGCGGAAATAACTGTATCATTGGAAAGGCCCAGGAGGGCAACTATAAAACGATAGTTGCTGCAGCACTGGCCCATAACCATAAATTAATCGCAATGTCAGAGCTTGATATCAATCTGGCAAAGCAACTTAATATACTGATAACACAGATGGGTTTTGACAAGGAAAAGCTTCTGACTGACCCGATGTGTTCTGCTCTTGGATATGGTCTTGAATACACCTATTCTGTTATGGAGAGGATAAGACTTGCAGGGCTTGCACAGAATGATCAGACAATGCAGCCCCCTATTTTCGGAGACGTGGGCATTAATGTATGGAAGGTAAAAGAAGTTGTCGCTCCTGAAACAGACCTGCCGGAATGGGGAACTCTTGCAGAGAGAGGTATCGCATGGGAAGCGGTCACAGCCACTTCAATGATAACCTCAGGCACGAACCTGCTTATCATGAGACATCCGAAGGCAATAGAAACTGTTGAGAAAACAATCGAAGAACTGATATAAGCACAGCAAATAATTTAAAGACTTACAATATATAACGGAGGATTAACATGGCATTAACCGGAATCCAGATATTTAAACTTCTTCCAAAGACAAACTGCAAGAAATGCGGTTTTCCTACATGTCTTGCCTTTGCGATGAAGCTTGCACAGGGAGGGGTCGAACTTTCAGCATGCCCGGATGTCTCTGAAGAAGCCAAGAATACTCTTGGCGAGGCCTCAGCCCCGCCTATCAGGTCTTTCAGCCTTGGCAGCGGAGACATGGCAGTAAAGATGGGCGGAGAGAATGTCATGTTCAGGCATGACAAGAAATTTATAAATCCCTGCGCTCTGGCAATCAATATAACAGATACCTTAAGTAATGATGAACTGGCTGCAAAAGCCGAGGAAGTTGCTGCGTCCGAAATGGAGCGTGTAGGTCAAAAACTCAGAATAGATGCGATTTCCATTGAATGCGCTTCCGGTGACGCAGCCAAATATGAAGCAGCTGTCAAGCTTGTTGCTGACAAGGCACCCGATGCGGCCATCATTTTAAACTGCAAAGATGCCGGCGCTGCTGAGGCTGCTGTAAAAGCGATTGCCGACAGAAAGCCCCTTATATATTGCGCTACTGATGAAAATGCTGAAGCAATGGCCAACATAGCCAAGACAAACAGTGTCCCTCTTGTTGCATGTGCAGACGGACTGGAGGCGCTGAGTGCCCTGACAGAGAAAATCAAGGATCTGGGTGTTGAGGACATTGTGCTTGACTCAGGTGCAAAAACAGCCAAAGAGATCATAGAAAACAATACACAGATCAGAAGGTCTGCCCTGAAAAAGAGCTTCAAGCCTCTTGGCTATCCCATTATTAATTTTGTAACAAGGGATGATGCAATGCTTGAGACCTCAATCGCTTCTGTTGCAATAGCAAAGTATGCTTCCATAGTTGTACTTAGCAGTGTGGAGAAGTGGAAAAACCTCGCCCTGTACACAGTAAGACAGAACATTTACACTGATCCTCAGGTCCCGATGCAGGTTGAGCAGAAAATATATGAAATCAGCGAACCTACTGCAGATTCACCCCTGATGATCACAACCAATTTCTCACTTACTTACTTTATCGTTTCCGGTGAAGTTGAAAACAGTAAGGTGCCAAGCAGACTTGCAGTCATGGACTGTGAAGGTCTGTCTGTTCTTACAGCATGGGCAGCAGGTAAATTTACTGCAGCCAAAATAGCGCAGTTTATTACTGAAAGTGGTGTTGGTGACCAGGTCAACAACAAGGAGCTTATCCTTCCCGGCCAGGTTGCAATTCTGAGCGGAGCGCTGGAAGACAAGCTTGAGGGATGGAAGATTACTGTAGGTCCCAGGGAAGCCAATGCGATCCCGACGTATCTTAAAAGTAAAGAGGCTTGACTATAATTAATAGCAGTATTATATTATATTAAACAATTATCTGGAATTGTTCTAATGTGATAACTTTTTTAATAGAGGGGGGTTTGTATGACAACAATGGAAAAGTATAGACATTTAAACATTAAGTTAACTCCGCAGCGTATTGCCATATTGGGTTATCTTGAGGGAAATAAAAGTCATCCATCTGCAGAGGACATCTATAAATCAGTTTCAAAGGAATTTCCAACGATGTCATTTGCCACTGTTTACAACACCCTGGAAGCGTTAAAAAGCAAAGATAATATTCTGGAACTTAAAATAGATCCTGCAAAGAAGAGATATGATCCGGACACAACGCCTCATCATCATTTAATATGTAAAGATTGCAAAACCATTGTAGACATATTCAGTGAATTTAATCTGGATCTTTCGAAGGATCTTACGGATGGATTTGATGTAACAGGTAATCATATTGAGTTTTTCGGTAAATGCAGCAATTGTAAATAACTGCAGTTCATTACCTTTAAGCCTCAATTTTCATATAGAGATGTCAAAACTGATAGCCACTGCTGCTATTAACGCTGCACACAGTCTTTTTAAAACAGCAGAGGAGATGCTTGATAAGGCAATCGCTGAAAAAGGCAAGGAATTTGTTTTTGAATTTCCGGACACAGCATTTTATCTTCCCCAGATATATGCGATGACCGCCTTCCCTGTCAAGACTCTTGCTGACATGAAAGTCGCCCTTGAAATGGCAAGGGAGATGCTTCATGACACACCCGATGAGAAATTATGGAAGCCTTATCTTGGCGAGGCACTTGACTCAGGAATGGCCACCCTCTTTTGTGAGGAAATCATCCTTGCAATGAAATATCTTAACGGTCAGGAGCCGGCCACTGATCCTGAAACAGGCTATGTTTATAACGGGTTCATTACAGATACGATCCAGAGAAATCTGGGTATCCAGCTCGTTGACGGCAGAATGCCGGGATTTGCAGCCATAATCGGGGCAGCTCCTGATGCTGAAATTGCGGAAAAAATTGTGAGAGAGTTACAGGAAAAAAACATTCTCACTTTTCTCTCAGGTCAGGCACATGACAAAAACGGCAAGCTGACGAATGTAACCCAACAGCTTCTTTCCAGAAACGTTGAACTCGGATGGGACACATATATAGTCCCTCTTGGTCCGGATACAGAGCATACACTGTATGCCCTTGACTGGTCCATCAGGGCATCAATGATATTCGGCGGTAACAAGCCGGGTGATTACAAAGCACACCTGAGATATACAAAAGACCGGGTGTTTGCATTTGCCCTCGTACTGGGTGAGCTTGATGATATTAAATGGTCAACAGGCGCCGGTGCAATCAACTTTGGATATCCTGCAATATGTGACACAGAAGTCCCTGTTATTCATCCTACAGGTGTGTGTACATACGAGCATGTTGAAGTTGAGCTTGACCACAGCAAGCTGGTCCAGAGGGCATTTGAAGTAAGAGGCCTTAAGGTCACGGTTGCGAAGCCCCCTATTCCTGTTTCCTACGGTCCTGCTTTTGAGGGTGAGAGAATCAGGAAAGATGATATGTTTATTGAATTCGGCGGTCAGCGTACACCAGCTTTCGAATGGGTCAGAACAAAAGAGCTGGAAGAAATTGAAGACGGAAAAGTCATTCTTGTTGGTACTGATATTGAAGAGAGATACAAGGCAGGCGGCAAAATGCCTCTGGCTATAGTAATAGACGTTGCAGGAAGAAAAATGCAGACAGACTTTGAAGCTATTATTGAAAGAAAGCTTCATCATAATATCAATGAAGCACAGGGCCTGTGGCACATGGGACAGCGTGACATAGTATGGATGAGAATAAGCAAACAGGCCTATAAAGATGGTATTACCCTGGAGCATATTGGTACCATCCATAACACCATGACGCATAACAGGTTTAAATCCATTGTTGATAAAGTGCAGGTGACTCTCTACTTTGATGAAAAAGAGGTGCTTGAACTTCAGGAGCAGGCCAAGGCAACGTACAAAGAGAGAGACCACAGGCTTTCAGGTCTGACAGATGAGTCTGTTGAAACGTATTACTCATGTCTCCTCTGTCAGTCATTTGCGCCTTCACATGTATGTGTCATCAGCCCGGAGCGTCTGGGTCTTTGCGGCGCCTATAACTGGCTTGACTGCAAGGCTGCATTTGAAATTGATCCTACCGGCGGTAACCAGCCGATCGAAAAGAGCACGGTACTGGATGAGAAACAGGGAAGATGGCAAGGGGTTGACGAATACCTCAAGAGCAACTCTGCCGGGGCTGTTGAGTCACTTAACCTCTATACAATCATGGACAATCCCATGACGTCCTGTGGCTGCTTTGAGTGTATTGTAGCGATCATACCGGAAGCCAACGGCATCATGCTCGTTCAGAGAGGTCATACAGGTGAAACCCCGGTCGGCATGAAGTTCTCTACTCTAGCCGGTACTGTTGGTGGAGGAACACAGAACCCGGGCTTTATGGGAATTGGCGTAAACTTTATAACAAGCAAAAAATTTCTCTTTGCAGACGGTGGCATAAAGAGAATCGTATGGATGACAAAGAACCTGAAAGAAAGAATTGCCGAGGACTTCAAACAGAGATGTGAAGAGGAAGGCGTACCTGATCTGCTTGACAAGATATGTGATGAGACAATTGCTGAGGACTCGATGGACCCGATGTTCTAAAGACCGTAACGCGTAACGCGTAACGGGTAACGAGTAAAGCTTTTTCTCGTCACGCGTCACGCATCACGCGTCACGATTTATGGAGGTTATATGAGTAACAATAACAAACCAATTAAAAGTGCAGGATCATCAGCTGAAGAAATAATTGAATGGGGTCAGTCCCATGATATGGAAACATGTTTTGACCGGGCGGAAAGGCTCAAGCCCTGTCCTATCGGTGAAACAGGCGCCTGCTGCAGGGTATGTCACATGGGACCATGCAGACTTGTCGGGAAAAACGCTGAAGAAGAGGCAAGAGGAGTGTGCGGAGCTACACTTGGTACTGTTGCAGCCAGAAATTTTTTGCGTATGATAGCTGCCGGCACCTCTGCCCATTCTGACCATTCCCGGGATATGGCCAATACACTCCTGGATGTAGCTACCGGCAAAACAAAGGATTTCAAGATCAAGGACGTAAGAAAACTCTACAAGGTTGCCGGCATTCTCGAGATTGAATTTGAAGGCAGGGAAGTCAATGATGTTGCCAAAGATGTAGCTGAGACATTTCTCCAGGACTTCGGCCGCCAGAACGGTGAACTTAATTACTGTAAGAGGGCCCCGGAAAAAACACAGGAGAGATGGAAAAAATATGGAATAACACCCCGCGGCATAGACAGAGAGGTTGTAGAAACAATGCACCGTACTGCTGTCGGTGTTGACCACGACCCGGACCACCTGCTCACTCAGGGCTTAAGAACAGCCCTTGCCGACGGATGGGGCGGATGCATGATTTCAACTGACATTACGGACATTCTCTTTGGAACGCCCATGCCCATAAAGGCTGAAGCGAGTTTCGGCATATTCAAGGAAGATGAAGTCAACATGGTAGTACATGGCCATGAACCTACCCTTGCAGAAGCAATAGTAGAGATCGGCTCATCTCAGAAAATGATTGATTACGCAAAATCAAAAGGCGCCAAAGGAATAAATATCGGCGGAATGTGCTGCACTGCAAATGAAGTCCTGATGAGACACGGGATACCTACTGCCGGCGGATTCACAAACCAGGAGCTTGGTATCATGACAGGTCTTATTGATGCACTTTCAGTAGATGTACAGTGCATAATGCCGGCCATTACCGAGCTGTCCAAAAAGTTTCATACAAAGATCATCACAACAAGCCCAAAGGCAATGATCCAGGACGCGATCCACATAGAGCATGACGAACACCATCCTAACAAGACCGCAGAGGAGATTTTAAAACTCGCCTGTGACAATTACCAGAACAGGAAGACAGAGGGAAGCCATAT
>CALZMZ010000042.1 GCA_945788685.1 Thermodesulfovibrionia bacterium
CAAAGCCTCATCAACTGCAGTGCCTATGGTAAAACGGAGTGTGACCGAACCCTGACTGTTTAATGAGGAGCTTTCCATTTCGGTCAGGCCCGGGATACCTTTAAGTGCCTTTTCCTGCTCCTCAATTATATCTCTCTCTACTTCATAGGGAGTGGCCCCGGGCCAGATTGTCCTGACCTCGATTTCCGGAACCGTTACATCAGGGCTCAATTGATAAGGCATCTGAAAAAGCCCGATCAGGCCGAAGAGCAGTATAAGAATAACTCCAACAATGATGGTGACAGGTTTTTTTATTGAAAACTGAACTAAATCCATATTTAAATAACTGGAAAGTAAGAACTGAGAAGTAGGAAGTAGTGTTATACCTCTTACCTCTTACCTCTAACTTATTACCTCTTACTTATTACTTTTAATTTGCACCGGCTGTCCCGGCCTGAGTCTTTCATGACCCTTTGTTATGACTTTCATTCCCTCAGCAAGGCCTTCAGCAGCAATACCGGCATTCATGCCGGAATATCCGATTATGCCTACAGGAACCATGGTAGCCTCGGTACCATTAACTGTATATACAACCATCATGCCAAATGAATTAATCACGGCATCTCTGGGAACAATCAACGTTTTTTTGCTTCCTCCTGCGGGAAGAGTGACTTTTGCTTCCATTCCCTCAATAAATGCTGGTTGATATGTCCCCTTTCGGAACAAGAGCAACAACCTTACCCTCTATTTCATTGCCGCTGACAAGCGCCTTCACTTTAATTCCTTTTTTAACATGACCTATAATCGATTCAGGGACCTCTGCAATTATATCAAGCATATCATCCATTGCAAGGGAAGCCACTGCCATGCCCGGTGATATCCACTCTCCTCTGTCTGCATGTTTATTAATTATGATCCCGTCAAAAGGCGCCTTAATGGTTTTCTTTTCAAGTTCTACTTTATACTGCTCAACTTCGGAATTGAGTGACGAAGCCTTTTTTTCAAGATTACTCACAGAAAAACGTCTGTCATCGTACGTCTGTTCAGATATTAGTTCTTCCTTATAAAGATTTGCGGCCCTGGTCAGGTCTCTTTTGGCCTTTTCCAGATCAGACAGCACCTGCTCATACCCTGCGACTCTTGCTTCGACTGTCTTTGCAAGAAGATCAGAGTTGAGCGTAACAAGGGTATGTCCTTTGTTAATTCTCTGACCCTCTTCAAAATTAACCTCTTCGACCTTTCCACTTACTTCTGATGCAACATCAGAGACTTCCTGGAAATATACAGTCCCTACAAACTCACTTTCAGGAGTCACCATTCCGGAAACGATCTCTGAAACAACCACCAGGGCAGGAGGCATGGCCTGTGATTTTTTATCTTCCCCTTGAGCAGAGGCACATAATATGAAAAGAGGAAACACTATGATCAAACTTATTTTCTTAAACATCATCTCTCCTTCTGTCACTGTTCATTGAGTCAGAATTCATACGCCGTATAAAAATGCAGGTATAACAGATTATTCAACGAGCTTCCTTGTTGATTTTGCTTATACCCGCGGACTGAGTGGTTTCAATGCTTTTTAAAAGTACTCCAGCTGAACGTTTCAGGTTGATTATCGCATATTGATAATCATACTGCGCATTTGCCAGCTCTCTCTCTGCGGTTACAAGTAACGTGTTGGCATCTATAACATCTATACTGTCAGCTAGACCGTGCTGAAACTGCTTTTCCACTGACCTGAAATTTTCCGTTGCATACGTAACTTCCGCTTCCAGCTGAACTATTATTGATGATATGGTTTTCAGATTAAGATAGGCCTCTTCTACTTCAACATTGATGGAATTTGATGAATCTGCAAGAATGTGTTCAGCCTGCCGTAATTTTGCCTTTGACTCAGCGACCTCTGCCCTTCTCAGTCCACCCTCAAAAAAAGGAAAATCAAACCTGACCACTCCGTATATTCTTTCATCCAACTCAAAAGACCTCGCCGGTTCATTTTTCTCCCTGAAGTAAACACCTTCTAATGTGAGCTCAGGCCAGTAAGATCCTTTCCTATATTTAATCTCTTTTTCAGCTACGTCAAGATCAATGTTCAAAGATATTATTTCAGCCCTGTTATTTCCGGCACTATCCTGTAAACAGGCCAGAACATCTTTTGTGCAGTTCCCGGAAATTTCATTTATAACAGACAAATTATTATCATGGGATGAAATGACCGGCTCCTTTACATCTAATTTGTGATCAATCCCGACTGTATTCGCGAGGACTGATTTAGTAAGCAGTATAGTATTTTCAGACCGTATCATTTCAGACCGTGCCCCAGCAAGCTCTGCTTCAGCCCTTAACAGTGCTGTTTTTGTAGCATCTCCTACTTCTACCCTGGTTCTGGATGCGTTTCTGTGTTTAATCAATCGCTCTACATTAGCAGAAGCTATTTCATGAGCTTTCCTGGATTTCATGACGTTATAATAAGCATTGGCAACTTCAAGCAGACGGACTTCTTTAGCAGACTGCAGCGAATACCTGCCTTTATTAATTTTATCTTTAGCCATCTTATAAGCAGTCAATTCCCTTCCGACTAACGAAAAGGTCTGCTCTATTCTGAAGCCCCACTGATTGGTATAATCAGGCTGCAGAAGTCCGAAAGGCGAGTTCTTTGATTCTGTGTAGCGTGTATGATCAGCAAATAACGACATAGTCGGCAAGAAGACTGCTAACGACTTTTTCTTGTTAATCCTGGCCAGTGCTAGATCTTCTTCAGAAATTTTGATCGTCTCACTTCTTTCAAGGGAAATCCTGAAAAGATCATCCAGAGTGTATTCCTGGGCAGATGCAGTAAACGGTATTACAATAAACAGCAAACAGATACTTATGTATAATCTTGACCTCACTGTTATTTCTTCACCTGTAATATAAGAGTTATAAGTTATGACTTCTTACTTCTCACTTTTTACTTCCTGGTTCTTTCTTCGTTTTACCCGAACAGGGCATCTAAAAATTCTGAAGGATCGAAGTCCTGAAGGTCTTCAACCGCTTCCCCAACCCCTATTAATTTTACAGGAATATTAAGTTCTTTGTTAATAGCCAGCACAATCCCTCCCTTTGCTGTACCATCAAGCTTGGTCAGTGCTATTCCTGTTATTCCTACGGCCTCATTAAATATTTTTGCCTGATTAATGGCATTTTGACCGGAAGTTGCATCAACAACTAGAAGAATTTCATGCGGGGCAGATGCCTTTTCCTTGCTGATGACCCGTTTTATTTTTTTCAGTTCTTCCATAAGATTGGATTTTGTATGAAGCCTGCCTGCCGTATCTATAATCACAACATCAGACCCCCTTGATTTGGCTGATGCGACTGCATCAAATGCAACTGCTGCCGGATCAGAACCACTTCTGTGTTTTACTATCTGTGCCCCTGCCCTGTCAGCCCAGATTTCAAGCTGTTCAATGGCTGCGGCACGGAATGTATCGGCAGCTGCGAGAGTGACCGAAAATCCATGGTCCGTGAACCGTCTGGCCAGTTTCCCGATAGTAGTTGTTTTTCCAACTCCATTTACTCCTACAGTAAGAACCACATAAGGATCTTCACCGGCGCTCATCAGGGGATGACCTTCTTTTAGCAATTTACCCGCTTCTTCCTTAAAGGCCGCTATCAGATCACGTTCATTCTTGATCTTTTCTTCCTTAACTCTTTCCCTCAGGGCCTCTGTAATGGTATCAGCAGCCTGGGGTCCGACATCAGCCATAATAAGGAGTTCCTCAAATTCATCAAGAAGTTCATCATCAACCTTTCTGCCCTTAGCAAGTTTTTCTGTATCTTCCACAAGGGATTTTCTCGTCTTAAAAAGTCCCTTTTTCAGCTTGTTAAATAGTCCCAAGAACGTCTCCTTACATTGTGCTCAACTTTGCTTAACTGTTGCTTAACAATGGCTCAACATTAATCGATATCCTCTTGTATCTTAATCACTTTTGAGCGATCGTAGAACAATTGTTGAACTACATTTGAGCTACTTCTTAAGTTTTTAGTAATTCTTTATATTGAAATAGTTAGCGGGAATTACTGATTTAAATTTTACAGGTTTCAATAAAAAAAGAAAAGGCAGGAAAACTCCTGCCTTTTCATGTTATTTCTCAGTAAATCGGGAATTTACCTGTTAGAAACCGAACGGTTTTGCAAAGAGAATGATCAGGGCTACAACAAGCGCATAAATACAGAGAGATTCAATCATTGCAAGACCAATAATCAGCGTGGTCGTAATCTTTCCGGAAGCTCCGGGATTCCTTGCAACACCCTCTGCTGCCCTGGCAAGTCCAATACCCTGTCCGATACCAGTCCCTAACGCAGCAAGGCCAATACCCAGTCCACATGCCAGAGCTGCCCAGCTGAAATATCCCATCTGGGCATCACTTGCAGCTCCTCCTGCAGCAGCTTCAGCTGCAAAGGTAAGCGGGGCCATCAGGCATACCAGTGTGAGGGACAGTAAAATTGCAGTAGCTATTTTTCTCATTTTTCCTCCTTTCGTAGGTACTTTTTTACCGTACTGTATTGATTTATTTAATGTGCTTCTTCAACTGCTCCGGCAAGATATAACGTTGTAAGCAGGACAAATACAAATGCCTGTATCACCGAAACGAGAACTCCCAGCGCCAGTATTGCAGTTGGTACTACAGCAGGCGCAAGCAGAAGAAGAATCAAAATGATTTTATGTTTTGCAACCATATTGCCGAAAAGCCTTACCGATAACGTCAATGGTCTTGCAAGATGCCCGATAAGCTCGATAACAAACATCAGTATCATAAGGGGAAGCGCGGGTAACGAGCGGATCGGTCCGACAAAATGTTTTATATAAGACAGCTTGTGGGTTTTAATCCCATAATAATGCGTAACAAAAAATACCGGTAGGGCCAGCGCAATTGTTGTATTCAGGTTGCCGGTAGGGGCTTCACATCCCGGTATGAGTCCGAGAAAATTGCTTACCAGAATATACAGGCCAAGCGTAGCAATAAACGGGAAAAAAGTACGTCCCATATGACCGATAGATGTATCGACCATATCAAGAAAGAATTCAGCGATGACCTCTACAAGGTTTTGAACACCGGATGGTACCAGCTTAAGAGATTTGCTGGCGAGAACTGCAATAACAAGAATAATGGCTGTTGCGACCCATGAGAAAGTTACAAAGGGTGGGATATCAAAAAAAGCCTCATTGTGCGTGATAAGATTTACTGGAAATATAACTGGCGGTTCTTGCATGAATTCTCCTCTCAAAAAATGAAGTTAATGATAATCCAGCCTCTTGCCTCATGTCAACCTACATATTTGCACATTTAAATTTCTTATAGGGTCCGGATATTCTTAAAAAAAAAAAGAAGACCAGACTATTGACCTGGTCTTCTCTATAATTTAATCCGGCAGCTACTTACTTTCCCAGGGCCTCGCAGCCCAAGTATCATCAGCCATGGAGGGCTTAACTTCCGTGTTCGGAGTGGAGGTGAACGGGATCGAACCGATGACCTCCTGCTTGCAAAGCAGGCGCTCTCCCAGCTGAGCTACACCCCCATTAAATACAGGGTTTAAGGTTAAAGGCTAAGGGTCATTATGCATGAATACTTCCTGTCATTTCAACCCTTCTCCCTTTCCCCTTATCCTTACTCCTTGCATTTCTGGTGGGCCTAGGTAGATTTGAACTACCGACCTCACGCTTATCAGGCGTGCGCTCTAACCAACTGAGCTATAGGCCCAAACGCAATGAAAATAATAACTTAAAAAAATTATTAAAGTCAATTAAGGGACAGGTATTGTTAAAGGGATATCAAGGAACTGGTCCTGAGCAGAGCATGCAGGAGGCGTATCTCCTGAAAAATAATATGCGACAATCCTGAAGTATAATTTCCGCAAAGACTGTTCTAGCAGCTATTACTCTTTAACATTTGACTGCGACAGTATCTCGTTTACAATTTCGGAGATATCTTTGTCCGAGTCAGTGAAGTCCTCCAGGATTACGTTACCGGCTTCATCTCTTTCAAGACTGGTAATTCCGGGATGTTTCATCTCCAGCTCTTTTAACTCCCCGGCCTGGCGTTTTACGGTCTTAAGCAGCCTCCGGTTTTCCTCTTCCAGATTGAATCTGTCGATGGCAGACTTGATTGATAGCTTTATTTCCAGATCATCCCATGGTTTTGCAAAAAACCTGTATATTTCACCGTTATTAACAGCATTCATGGCTGCCTGAATATTTGCATGACCTGTAAGCATTATCCGTATAGTGCCTGGGAAGAGGTTTTTGACAGTAGTCAGGAATTCAGTACCTGTCATGCCGGGCATTTTTTCGTCTGATACTACCAGCTTGATTCTGTTACTCTTTAGAATATCAAGTCCCTCTGCACCGCTGTTCGCAGTATAAATCTCATAGGACCCTTCCATCAGGACCCTTTTTAATGAAGAGATGACACTCTGTTCATCATCAACTAAAAGAATGGTATCTGTCATTACTATTACTCCTTTCATTTTCATACTGCTGCAAGCCACAGGTAGGACAGATTTTCCAGTCCTTTTCAAGCGGAATCATGCATTTTCTGCAGAAATTCTGTTTAAAAGTACCGCAGTACGGACAAAATATAAATTTTGCATCAATCATTTTATTACATTCCGGACATTGGCGCTCATGTTTTGTCTGAGGCCCGAGGACCCTTAACAGCTCTTCCAGTGATGTAAGCCCGAGTCCCACTTTTTCTATCCCGTCTTCAAGCAATGTTCTCATGCCGCTGGTACGCGCCATGTGCATCAGCTCTCCCTCTTTATAATGACTGCTTATGAAATGCCTGAAATCATCATTCATGGCAAATATTTCATATACCCCTGTCCGGCCCAGATAACCTGTGTTATTACACCTGCTGCATCCATCTGCAGTATAGGCCACATCACCTGCCGCCTCTTCACTTACCTTCAGCAGTTTCAGGAGTTCTTTATCAGGCGATGCCTCGACCTTGCAATATTTGCAGAGCGTTCTTACCAGCCGCTGTGCCATTATTCCTTCAATTGCTGATGATATCAAATAAGGTTTGACCCCCATATCTATAAGTCGTGTTATGGAAGCGATTGAGTTATTTGTGTGAAGCGTCGAGAGCACCATATGCCCTGTTAATGCAGCTTTAAAGGCAACATCAGCAGTTTCATAGTCCCTGATTTCCCCGACAAGAATGACATCAGGGTCCTGTCGCAGTGTAGACCGCAGTACAGACGCAAACGAGAGACCGATCTTGTCATGAACAAATACCTGGTTAGCGCCCTCAAGAAAGTACTCTACCGGGTCCTCGATGGTCTCGAAGTTTTTTGTGCTCTGCATCATTTCGCTTAAAATTGAATAAAGCATTGTTGTTTTACCGCTTCCTGTTGGTCCTGTTGAGATAATAATCCCCTGGGGTCTTTTCAGAACATTGAATATACGCGGCAGATCATCATCCAGCACCCCCAGTTCATCAAGGTTTTTGACCGCTGATGTTTTATCGAGTATTCTCATAACAATCTTTTCACCATTAATTGTCGGCAGCGAAGATACCCTCAAATCCACTACCCGTGTACTGGATTTGACCGTGATTCTTCCGTCCTGCGGCTTTCTTCTCTCGGAAATATCCATTTTTGCCAGGATCTTGATCCTTGATATGGTAGCAAGGTGAAAATCCGGCGGTAGCTTCATCTTGGTGTGAAGCATGCCGTCGATTCTGAATCGTACGACTGTATATTTTGTCTTTGGTTCTATATGTATATCACTTGCTTTATAGCGAATCGCCTCAGAAATGACAGCATTGACTATTCGGATAATCGGAGGGACTTCCGAGTTGCCGAGCAGCTCCTCGACATTAATATCTGATTCATCATCAATGACTATATCTATTTCATCAAATGGATCAAATTCGGTTAAATCATCAATATCTTCAGGCAGGTCAAAGTCAGTTTCACCATAAGACTTTTTAATAAGTTCCTTGATTTTAATGCTGGACGCTATTACCGGAATAACCTTGAGGCCTGACATGAATGTTATATTGTCACACATGAAAATATCTGACGGATCTGCCATGGCAACCTTAATCTGCCTGTCATCAATGCCTATGGGAACAAGACAGCCGCGTTCGCAAAATTCTCTTGGCAGAAATTTGATGATATTTGGATTGACCCCTGACTCATCAAGATCAATATATTCGATATTAAGATGGGTCTGCATGGCCTTGAGGATTTTCGATTCTGTGGTAATACCCAGCCTTACAAGGACATCACTTAAAAACTCCTCACTGGTTTTTTCCTTCTTTACCGTGTCAAGGTCAGCCTGTTTTATAACACCCGATTTTATAAGAATATTACCCATGGCACCCCTGCTGTTACCGGTTGCGGCAGAATATTTCCTGATCTTATGTTCCTGCTTTTTTGTAACTTCCTTTAGTTGTTTGTTCTCCTGTATCAGGCTGTACTGCTGCAGGGCAAGGCTTACCGTAAGCCTGAGGTCTTCATCGTTCCAGGGTTTTGTAATGAATTTGTAAACCGCCCCATCATTCACCGCCCCCATTATTGAGTTAATATCGGCATTACCGGTAAGCATGATCCTGATCGTTTCAGGCCATCTGTTTTTTACTTCTTTTAAGAGATGTGCCCCTGATTTCCCGGGCATCCTGTAATCTGAAATTATCAGGTGGATTTTCTTCCTGCTTATTATGTCAAGTGCTTCATCAGCCGTACAAGCGGTAATAATCTCATAATTTTCTTCAAGAAAAACTCTTTGCAGTGCCTTTAAAACCCCTTCCTCATCATCTACAATCAATAATGTAAAACGTTCTTTTTTCTCTGTGCTCTCATCATTTAATTGATCATCACCATGTCTGCTCCTGGCTTCACCGGATGATGGACTTTTAAAAAGGGACGCGTACTTACTCATGAATTCATCCCCGCTTTCACAGGCAATACAAGACTGAAAGTCGTCCCGTTTCCCTGAACACTATAAACATCGATAGTTCCTCCATAGGAGACAACTGTATCATAGGCCACATTTAATCCCATTCCCGTACCTTCACCAACTTCTTTAGTAGTGAAAAAAGGTTCAAAAATTCGGTTTGTTATATTATCAGGTATTCCCGGACCGTTATCTGAAAAATCTATTCTTATATGATCGCCTGAATGTCTTGTTCTGATTCTTAATTTCAGATTCAACTGTTTTGCCTGAAAGGCATTTAAAATAATATTGAAAAACACCTGGCATATTTGTGCGGCATTACCTTCAATAACGGGCAATTCATTGTATTCCTTTATAATTTCAGCATCTTCAGGTGTTTCATGAGTAAGAATATTTAATGTCCTGTCTATTTCATCATTAACATGTATGTCAGCCCCGGCAACATCATCAATATGTGAAAAACCTTTCAGATCAGAAACGATTTTCCTTACCCTGTCAGCACCAGTCAGACTTTCCCTGACCAGTTCATCCACGTCTGAAAGAATAAAATCGAGGTTATTCTTTTTCCATTTTTCCTGTGACAATTCTCTGTCCCCGGCTGTTAATCCCTGCTCTTCAAACGCACTGCGATAAAACAGCAGCATATCTTTTATTTTTGATACATATTGTTTAAGGGAGTTAATATTGCTTGCTATAAATCCCAGCGGATTGTTGATTTCATGGGCAACTCCTGCTGCAAGCTGTCCTACAGATGCTATTTTTTCCTGCTGTAATAATTTCGCATGCGCCTTTTTCAATTCATCTGTACGCTCCTGCACCTTTTTTTCCAGACTGCCGGCAAGATCACGATATTTCATCTCTGACAGCTTGAGCTTGTTGTTAGTTTCAAGCAGCTCGTCATATGACTGCTGGATAACTGTCTCGTGTGTATCTGAGGCAAGCAGGGATTTAAACCTGCTTTTCAGGATTAATTTCAGCGCATCATGTATTATCGTCCCTATGGAATCAACCAGATATTTACTGCTCCTGTCCCCTGTTATCACCAGATTACCAGCCACTTCACCCTCGAATTTTACTGGTATATCAGCAGAATGATCAGTTCCTTCAGGACTGTTTCCATGCTGAAAAAGCACCTCCCCTGACGAGTCTTTTAATATAACTCCTGAGACGCCTGCTGAAACAGCATCCTGAAAAAGCGGGACAATATCAATGTCTTTAATTATCTCCTTAAGGCTCTTTTCTTCACCTATGATATGGTCGGTTGTCATATTGGTTCCTGTTACATTTTTACCAACATATGCAATTACATAATGTATGCATTATATGGATCAATTCCATCATTTATCATATTCCTTCATGAAGAGGTTCATTATCTGACCTCATTGTTAATTGATGAACAAATTTTGACTTATCAAGACCGTGCTTGTCCCAGAGCATATACCTCCTGTCTACATGTTCATAGGTAAGTTCAAGCAGCCTTCTAAAGGTGTCCAACACACCTTTTCCCAGCAGGGCTGAAGACATGAAAACAGGTATTCCTGTTGGTTCCCATGCATCTGTCACATCAGTTTCAGGGATTATGTTCTGAAGGTCTCTTTTGTTAAACTGGACAACGAGTGGTATTTTCTCAATATCAAGCCCTACAAAGTCGAGATTTTGTTCAAGGTTTTTAAAACTTTCAAAATTATTGGTTTCTTCTGTGAGTTGTGAATCAGCAATAAAAGCCACTCCATCAGCTCTCTGCAGCACTGCCTTTCTGGTAGCATCATGCTGCACCTGTCCCGGTACAGTAAAAACCTTTAACTTTATCTTCAGTCCACTCGGTGCAATCAGAAAAAAGGGCAGCAGGTCAAAAAACAGGGTCCTGTCATTTTTTGTGTCAAGGACCGTCAGCTCTCCCCTGTTGTCCTGGTCCAGGATATCATGAAGCTGCAGCAGGTTTGTAGTTTTTCCTGACATTGCCGGACCGTAATAGACAAGCTTCAGTATCATCCTGTTTTCGAGTTCATCATACTCTACCATTGCCTACCTCTCAACCCATACAAAGACACCTGATTGTGAAGGATCCAGCGCATAATAACGCTTCATTGATGAGATACTTTTTGCATCCAGTATAGTGTCTCTGGAAAGAAGGACCAGACCCGTACCGCTTTCCACGTTTCTGGAAAGTGTCATGCCTATTTCGATATCTTCAACAAGGAGTTCCTTTTCAACCAGGTTATCTTTAATGGTCCCCCTGTCGTACAGCTCCTGCATGGGTTTTTCAACATAAGGAAATATTTCTGGATCAAACCGCTTGCCACATTCTGATTTAACCTGGGCAATCAAATCGTCCATCGCTTTTTTAGACTCTGATGAATTCATCATGATTTCAATATAGTCAGCTATGGAAATGATTCTCGCACCTAAAGGGATTTTCTCTTCTTTCAGACAGTCCGGAAAACCTGACCCATCATAATTTTCATGATGATGCCTGATGAGTATGCCTGCAGCTCTCAAACCTTCAACTGAGTCGATAGCAGCCTGTCCCCTTACGGGATGCTGCAGGAACTCTTTTTTACGCTCTTTTTCCATGATGAGGTACCCCCTGGCAAGAGTAGCGTCTGATATGCCGATCATACCGATATCATGAATCAGTGCAGCTATTTTCATGTCCTCGATCTCATCTCCTTTCAGACCCATTGCTTCTGCTATTCTCACTGACAGGGCTGCTACATATTTGGAGTGATTACACATTTTTTTATCGCGAAGTTCAATAAGACTTGAAAAAGACGCGATAGTGTCCATAAAATCATGCTTCAGGTCAATGTTCAGTTTTTCCAGCTCCGTGTTCTTATTCTGTATCTCCAGCGTCTGCTCCTGCACATAATATTCAAGCTGAGCATTCCATCTTTCAAGCTCATCATTTTTCTTTTCTATGACGGCCTGAAGTCTCTTGTTTTCCTGCACAAGCGAAAATCTGTTTGCTGCATCATTGATTACCTGAATAAGATCATCATCATCCCAGGGTTTGGTAATATATCTATATGCCCCTCCCCTGTTAATTGCATCAGCTACGGCATTAATGTCCGCATAACCTGTTAAGAGTATTCTTATGGCATCAGGCAGCAGTTCTCTGGATTTTTCAAGGAAATCAACTCCTGACAGTCCCGGCATCCTCTGATCAGACACTATAAGACCTATATCAGAATTGTTTTTCAGGACCTCAAGGGCCTCTTCCCCTGAGTTTGCAAGGGTAATTTCATAATCATGGTCCATAAACAGTCTTTTCAGGGACTGGAGTACATTCTTTTCATCATCGACAAAGAGTATACCCATCGGAGTTTCTGTTTTCACATCATTGACCGCTTCCACTACGTATGATCTCCTTTATCAAAAACAAGAATCGCACCTTCCTGACCGGTTGCATGTTTCATGTATATTCCTCTGGCCTGAACCTGTGCACCATTATTTCCTATATCAGCAGCAAACTCACCCTTTTCGATTACACTGTCAATAAATCCGTTTACGTTTTCAGGAAGTGAATCTGATCTGTGCAGTCCAAGGACACTGCCTTCCGATTTATTGAAATACTCAAACCCCAGCTGATTGCATTGTACTACCTGACCTTCCGGATCTACTCCTATTACAGCCAGAGGAAGTGCATCAAGTATATTCTGAGAAGCTGTCAGTATTTTATTCTGCAGCCTCAGTTCTGATGTCCTTTCTTCCACTAGATTCTCGAGACTGCCGTTTATATCTCTAAGCTCTTCATTCCTCTCCTCAAGCGCTTTCGTAAGCTGAATATTTTTCTGTTGCACCTCATAGTGGTCAAGGGCCTTGGCAATAGTAACTTTAAGTTCATCATCATTCCATGGCTTTGGAATAAACTTGTAAATGTGCCCCACATTTATGGCCTCAATGACAGCTGCCATATCTGCATAGCCTGAGAGTACAATTCTGATAGTAGCGGGACATTTATCATAGACTGCTTTCAGGAAATCAACTCCATTCATCTTTGGCATTCTATAATCTGAAATTACGAGTTGAATCGTATCGTTATTGCTGATAATATCAAGTCCCTCATCACCTGATGCAGCAGTCAGTATTTCATAGTCACTGTCAAGAAATAGCCGTTCTATGGCCTTAAGAACGTTCTTCTCATCATCCACACATAGTATTTTTATTGGATCACTCATCCTTATCACTCCTTATTACAGGTATTTTTATATTAAAAGTGGTCCCCTTTCCTGCTTCACTGTCCACGGTTATTAACCCGTTATGCTTCTTAATGATGTCATAGGTGATACTTAGTCCAAGTCCCGTACCTTTGCCCACGGGTTTGGTTGTAAAAAAGGGTTCAAAGATCCTTTCAATTTTCTCTTTTTCAATGCCCCGGCCCGTATCTGAAACAGATATATTTACCATGTCATTGCCGTTCCATGTTTTTATCCTGATCTCGCCCTGCTTCTCGATTGCATGTGATGCATTTATCAGCAGGTTTACAAATACCTGGTTTAACTGCTGGGGATAACACATGGTCATCGGTATGTCACCATACTCCTTTGTAACAGTAGCTTTGTATTTGAGCTCATTCCAGACCATGTTCAATGTGCTTTCGATACAATTATTAATGTTTGCAAAATTATGCTCAGCCTCATCGACCCTGGAAAAACTCTTAAGGTTCTGTACAATTTTTTTAACCCTGTCAGCCCCATCAAGGGACTCTTCCAGCAGCTGGTCTATATCCTCCAGAATAAAATCAATTTTGAGCTTCTTCTTGTGTGTCTCAATCTCTTTTGTAAGTTCCGGAGAGTTCGCAGACATCACAGTCTGTTCCTGAATATGTATAAATTCAACTATTTTTTTTGTATATTTGCCAAGAGAATGCATATTGCTTGAAATAAATCCCATGGGATTGTTTATTTCATGTGCTACTCCTGCAGCCAGCTGTCCTATTGATGCCATCTTTTCTCTCTGCAGCATCTGGGACTGGGTTTCCTTAAGGTCCTTATAGGCAGCTTCCAGTTCTATGTTCTTTTGCTCCAGTACATACATCATATTATTAAACTGTTCACCTATCTGATAAATGGGATCAGAAGTTGCCTCCTGGTAAATTTCACATTTTGAACAGCCGCCATTTTCTTTTGCATATGTTCCCTGCACCTTTCCGCCACAGAATGTACTGGCCTCCTGCCAGCACCGGACATTTTCTCTTCCATAACAGATACAATCCTCTTTTTTGCAATTTTTTACTTTGTAGCAGGTCATCAGATTGGGATTTGAAAACTTGACATTGAATCTTTTCTCTTTTGTTACATTCTTAATAAGACCCGTAACCTCATCAAGCGCAGATCTGAGTTTCTTTCTTCGTATTTCAAGTTGTTTATTGGTTTCTTCCAGTTCCTCACTCATTTTCTTTATTTCAGTATTGTTATTTATGGTTATTACATTTCCGGCAAAATTCTGCTGTCTGTCATAAAAGGGATAGGAGTTCATAACATACCACCTTCCGGTAGGTTCCTGATAAAGTTCAATGCTTGTATCAAGAAGTGTGGTTACCTCCATATTACAGTCATCAATAAAGTCTTCCCAGTCGCAGCCTCCTATTTCTGAGTACTCCTTTCCTGTCATCTCCTTGAGTGACTTGTTGAACCTTGTTATCTTGCCGTCCTTGTCTGTCCGAATAATGATGTCTGAAACACAATCAATTGTCCTCTCCCATTCCAGCTTTGCGTTTTCAACCTGACCAAATGCCCTGTTAAGGTTTTCATGGTCCCTGACAAGGGTGTCCTGGTAATCTTTCAGTTCATTCACAATTGCTTTCTGTTTTTTTGAGTATCTGATCATTATAGTTACCATCGCTGTGAGGATAACAAACATCAATACCAGGGGAACAAGAGATGCATATATTACAAGCTTGTTGAGACTTTGAATCCTTTGAGTGATGTCATGGTAGAGTTCAAATGCGCCTGCGAATTTCCCGTTTCTCATGAGAGGCACATAGGTTTCAACCACGTCAGCAGATATTCTCTGTCCCTCCAAAGTCTTTGTGTCTTTTTTTACCATTTTTGTAAATGGATTCCCCTGTGCAACCACTTCATGATAATAGGGTTCTTTGTTTATTATTCCGATCTCCTGTTGCTGAGTCGAGAATACGGTCTCTCCTGACGTTGCAAATACCTTGATTTTTATCAGATTGTAATCATGCATCATGTGATGAACATCTTTTATGAATTCTTTGCTTATGGATTTCTCTGTAATTTCTGAAGTATTGCTGAAATACATGCGGCCCAGATGCATGCCTGTTTTCACTGCAGCGTCTTCATTGGTAAGGACTATCTGATGCGTAAATGCGGGGTAAATGGCATAAATGGTTACACATAGATATACAATAGCTACCACAAGGGAGACCGCGAAGATAATTTTTAATGTCCTGTCCTTCACTTGACGTTACCGCTCCAGATGGAAAAGGCCTGAAGTCTAAGTAGCAATTGGCGTTCCGTCGCTAACAATTAGCCGTTTCCGATAAAATATTAACAGCCGAAGTATGCGGTTAACTGATAAAATTAGTTAGCATACCCCTGCTCTCTACATAATTATTATCGGAATACAGGCATTTTATCTTTAATGCCCGAATGGAACCAACAGGACATGTATCTTTTGGGAAATTCAACGCAATTCTGCATAGAATTTCCCATATAAATTGAGAATGCTCTGACTGTATGGACTATACCGATACGCTCTGTAAAGGCAGTCTGACGATATTAAACCAGTAGCTTGTCAATGACTTCATAACTTCCACCAGGCCTTCAAACGTGACCGGTTTTGTTATGTAAGAGTTCACCCCGAGGTCATAGGTCCTGTAAATATCCTCATCTGCTTTTGACGTTGTAAGAACTACTATCGGTATTTGCCTGAGTTCAGGGTCTGCCTTAATCTCCTTTAACGCTTCGCGGCCGTCTTTTCTCGGCATATTGAGATCAAGCAGAATAAGATCAGGACGCGGCGCATTCTGATGATTGAATTCTCCCTGATAACAGAGATATTCCATTAACTCAACTCCATCTTTGACGAAATGCACTTCATTCAGCAGTCGTGCCTCCTGCATGGCCTCCTCAGCCATCAAGCGGTCGTCCTCATCGTCATCAGCCATCAGGATAGTGATAGGTTTAATGTCTTCGCTCATTTTTTTCCTCCTTGTTTAATTTGTCTGACTATATGTTATGTATCTCCCTTTCGGAGCTTTCCCTTAATTCAACAGATTCCGGGCCGGATTTCAATTCACTGCATATTGCGGAAATTATAGTGCCGGAACCATTTTCTTCATTGCAGCAGTAATCATAAATTTCATCCGCAGGCAGCGGTCGGCTAAACAGGAATCCCTGGACCAGACTGCATCCCTTTATTCTTAAAAATTCAAGCTGCTCTTCTGTTTCCACTCCCTCTGCAACAATTTCAAGTTTCAGGCTGTTGGCCATCGAGATAATCGCCTCTACAATTGCAGCATCATCCGGATCTGTATTGACCTCTTTAATAAACGAGTAGTCAATTTTGATAGCATGGATTGGAAACCTTTTGAGATAATTCAGGGATGAGTAGCCTGTGCCAAAATCATCTATAGAAAGCTTCACTCCGAGGTCTGTTACTTCCTGCAGTTTATTTGAAACAGCTTCAGTATTCTCCATCAACGTGCTTTCCGTAATTTCCAGTATAAGATCAGCAGAAGATATACCGGAATAGTCCAGGGAGTCTGTTATTATCTGTATAAAATCTTGCTGCTGAAACTGTTGACTGGCAATGTTTACTGACACCGGCATCGCTGACATTCCCGCAGCATGCCATGCCCTGATCTGGGCACAGGCTGTCCTGATCACCCACTCTCCAATCGGGTTAATCAGACCATTTTTTTCGGCTACAGGAATAAATTCTGCTGGTGACACCAAGCCCTTTTCAGGATGCTGCCAGCGAATTAATGCTTCAACCCCAATGACTTTTCCATGTATGATGTCAATCTGCGGCTGATAATAAAGGAGTAATTCGTTATTTTCCAGGGCTTTTCTTAAATCATTTTCCATTTCAAGAATTTCAAAGGCCCTTGCATTCATTGACTGCATATAAAACTGATAATTATTTTTACCCTGTTCTTTTGCATGATACATGGCTGAATCGGCATTTTTGAGCAGGGTGTCACAGTCATTACCATCTGCAGGATATATGGCAATGCCGGTACTGACAGTAACAAACACTTCATGGTTGCCCAGAGCAAATGGTATTGATATGGAAGTATTAATCCGTTCTGCCACTTTTAATGCATCCTCAATCTCCTGTATATCACTCAGGAGAACAGTAAACTCATCGCCACCAAGACGGGCAAACATGTTTCCCAGATGTTGTCGTGAAACGGCATCACTTTTCCTTATGACATGTTCCAGACGGGCAGCTACCTCTCTTAATAAATTGTCACCAACGGTATGACCGAATGTGTCGTTTATGCGCTTGAAATTATCTACATCAAGAAACAGGACTGCATTGGTATTTCTTTCACGCTCAGAATGCTTTATGACCTGCCTCAGGCGGTCCTGAAAGAGCAGGCGGTTAGGAAGACCTGTCAGGGAATCATAATAGGCCATCTGGTAAATATCGTCTTCTGTACGCTTGCGTTCAATGGCATAGCGAATTGACCGTTCCAGCAGATCTGCATTTATCTCGCTTTTTACAAGATAATCTGACGCCCCTGTTTGTATCGCCTTAATATCCAGTTCATGATCACCCTGGCCTGTCAGCAGAATAATCGGAGTGCGACAACCATTATTAATTGACGTACGCAAAAGTTCAAGACCTGTTTTTGCCCCGAGAAGATAGTCAAAAATATATACATCATGTATATTCTGCCCTATGACTTCCAGAGCCTCATCATAGCTTGCTACCCATTGAAGATCAAACTTCATCCCCTTGATCTCTGAAAAAAGATCACGCGTGATGATATAGTCGTCTTCATCATCATCGACAAGCAGAATTCTCAGTACATTCTCATTCATTTTTTTTACTTTTCACAGTGGACCGGCAATCGCACAATTTCAAACCAGTATTGGGCAAGGCCTGTCATGACGCTCACCAACCCTTCAAAAGAAACCGGTTTCGTAATAAATGAATTCACCCCCAGATTATACGTCCGGCATATGTCCTCTTCAGCCTTTGACGTCGTCAACACTACGACAGGAATCTGACACAGTGCCTGATCAGCTTTAATTTCTTCAAGAGCTTCACGGCCGTCTTTTCTCGGCATGTTAAGATCAAGCAATATCAGACCGGGACGGGGAGACTCTGCAGGATTGCTGAATTTGCCCCTCCGGTATAGATAATCAAGCAATTCTTCTCCGTCTTCGACAAACCGTATGTCATTAACCAGCTGTGCCTCT
Organism: Thermodesulfovibrionia bacterium; assembly: GCA_945788685.1. GTDB lineage: Bacteria > Nitrospirota > Thermodesulfovibrionia > UBA6902 > UBA6902 > CALZJD01. The sequence continues at coordinate 18,325 of CALZMZ010000042.1, forward strand.
TCCAGCGCCTCTTTTGTCATCAAACGATCGTCTTCGTCATCGTCTGCCATCAGTATTATTATTGATTCAGGTTTGTTATCCATCCAAGCCTCCTTCTTGAGAATCAACAGGCAGGGAAATTATAAATTTTGTCCCCGCACCTGGTGAACTCTCTGCTTTAATACTGCCGCCATGCCGCTCGACAATCTTGCGGCAGATCGACAGCCCGATTCCTGTACCTTTATACTCGTTCTGTCCATGGAGTCTCTGAAATACCTTAAAAATGCGTTCGGTATATTTTTCTTCAAATCCGATTCCATTGTCCTCAAATGTTATCTGATAAAACGGGCTGTCCTGCTTTTCCTGCTTATGATCATTGCCTGCATTCAGAGAAGTCATCCCCGTTATTTTTATTACCGGTGCTTCATCTGTCTTATGAAATTTCAAAGCATTCCCTATGAGGTTCTGAAAAAGCTGTCTCATCTGCACCGGGTCTGCTTTCAGCATCGGCAAATCTTCAATCTCTACTCTGCCTCCCAGCTCGTCAATACGGAATTCGAGATCAGAAAGGACGTCTCTTGATACCTCTTTCAGGTCAACCTGCTCAAAAGGCTTTTCATGTTTAATGATCTGTGAATAGACCAGCAATGACTCTACAAGCCTCTGCATACGACTGGCCGCGTTATACATCCTGTCCAGATAATCAAGGCCCTGGTCTCCAAGTGACTCGCTGTGCCTGTTTTTCAGACGGTCACTAAATGCCAGAATCTTTCTCAGGGGTTCCTGCAGGTCATGAGATGCGATATGTGCAAAATCCTGCAGTTCCTTTGTATATTGTTTTAATTTTGTAATAGACCTGTTAAAGTGGAGGGCAAGCAGTCCAAACTCATCCTGTCGTGATTCATCCATGGTAACACTGAGGTCACCTTTGGAAAATCCCTCTGCTATCATGTTTAAATTATTAATTGGTGCAGTGATGGACATGTATATTTTGTACGATGCGATGACTGATAATATGAGTACAATAATAATAACTGCCATCATGATATTCTGAATTATTTCTGACAGTGCTGAATTATTATTTACTACGGTGCGGGTTTTTTCAGACAGGGTTTTTACCTTCTGTACTATAGCTTCTGTTTGTACGATTATATTGCCTACAAGTACCAGACTATCATCATCTGAGAGATCCAGGTAATGATCATAGAAAGGACTTATTTTGTCCTTGATTTTCTGCCACTCGGGATCGATATGTATGGTCAGAGTCACCAGCAGTTCCGTATCATTCACCTGTTTCAGCAGTTTTTTATGTATTGAATCAAAGCCATCCATTCCATCCATGGATGTCTTGATGGAATCGGGAGTACCTTCATTAATGATTACTTCATTTAATCCGCGAAGCATCATCTGCAGATACATTGACTCCTTGTCAAAGTCATTTGCCAGTGATGCAACCGAATAGAAGAGTAATACATATGATTAATAACGTTGCATTTATAGTGATCGTTGACAATATGAGTTTTTTCTTTATGGTCATATTAATTACCCATCAGTTACTTCCGGATCTGATTCTGAACTTACCTCACTGTCTTGTTTGACCGGCAGCTTAACAATAAATATAGCCCCGTTTCCGGGTGAACTCTTTGCTTCGATTATTCCTCCATGACGTTCGACTATCTTTCGGCAGACAGCAAGGCCGATACCCGTACCTTCGTATTCCTGCTTTCCGTGGAGACGCTGAAAGGCGCCGAATATTCTTTCTGCGTATTGCTCATCAAATCCGATCCCGTTGTCTTCAAAGGTAATTTGATAGTAAATATTAGCGTTATCATTATCTGTCTCATCAAGGGTTTCCCTGACCATATTCCCTGAGACTTTTATTACAGGTGTTTCACCTTCTTTATGAAATTTAAGTGCATTCCCAATGAGGTTTTGAAAGAGTTGTCTCAC
>CALZMZ010000043.1 GCA_945788685.1 Thermodesulfovibrionia bacterium
CCTTTATTAATAAAGAGTTGTAATTTCTAATATAGTGGCACGTTCCTTGCTTTATTACATGTAGTCACATAACTATTCCATTACATTTATCTTAATCTTAAAAGCTATGCTGAAAAAAAGAATCATAGTATATTGCATCATATTGGTACTGGCAGGATGTTCGTCAACTGCAAAATATCATAAAGCAGCGGAACTGGTTAATCTTGGCATGTCATACGCAAATAGCGGACAGTTTGATCATGCCATGGAAAAATATGACAGAGCTATTAAAATCAGTCCTGATTTTGCAGAGGCATATAACGATAAGGGGAATGTATATTTCCTGCAGGGTGATTTTGATCGTGCCATTCGGGAATATGTAAAGGCCATAGAAATCGACCCTAATTTTGCAAAAGCTTACAGCAATCTTGGTTTTGCACATTTTGAAAAAAAACAGTTTGAGAGAGCGATAAAAAATTACACAAATGCAATTCATATCAATCCGGAATATGCAAAAGCCTATAATAACCGCGGACTGGTATATTTCACATCAGGTGATTATGATCTTGCCCTGCATGATTATAATAAGGCCATACAAATTGATCCGTTACTTGCAAAGCCATATGACAACCGGGGGGCTGTATACCTGCAGATCGGTGAGATCGAAAAAGCCTGTGCAGACTTCACAAAGGCATGTGAGTTAGGTGAGTGCTCAACATATGAGATGTTTGAAGACGAAGCTTTCTGCGCATTTACTTATCTGGCTAAGGCGTACCCGCAATAGATTATTGCGACATTCCAGCCTGAATCTCTCTAAACCACATTATTTACAATTATTGAACCAGGGATGTAAAAATGTGGGCTGCTTTATTTCTTAAAGGATCTCTATAAATTGTCTATGTTGAATATCAGACTCTCTCATTCACATATCAAACTTCCATCTATTTTTTTTCCCGTTATTGTTCAATGCTTCAAGCAGCTTTACCTTAAATGCATTCCTGCTCATTTCTCTGGCACCGAAACTTTTGAGATGGGCAGTCGTGATCTGACAATCAATCAGGGTAAAATTCCATTTTGCAAGCTGCTGAACAAGAAAAACAAATGCGACTTTTGATGCATTGCTTTTCCTGGTAAACATGGACCTGATTTATGCAAACTGATGTATGCATCGATCATGTCTCCTGTAATCCAGGTCTCACCATCCTCTCGTCTGTGGACTGTTGCGCATGCTTTTATTACAGATTCAAATGCAGTGTCCAGAGTAACATTGAAAATTTTTTTATTAATGGTTTGATTAAGACTCCTTGTTACCTTTAGGTCATCCGGCAACAGGACCAGTCGGGGATCAGGTGACCACCATAATATGGGATCGTCACCTGAATACCAGGGGAAAATACCCATTGAATAGGCAAGTAACAGTCGTTCTTCGCAAAGATCTCCTCCAACAGCAAGCAAACCACTTTCATCAGCCAGTTCAGGAGGCGGAAAGATATGCTCATTAGTTAACTGAAAGACGGGCATTTTATAAATACAAGTAAGAAGTCAGAAGTAAAAAGTGAGAAACTAGAAATAAGAGTTTAGAGTTAAGCGATAATGACAGTTATTGATACCAATCTACTACTAACTTCACACTTTTGAATTCTGACCTCATACTTCTTACTTGCTGTTAACATATTCAAAGGTCAATTTATTATTATCAACATCGATATGTACAGAACCACCCTTATGTAACTTGCCAAATAGCACTTCTTCTGACAGGATGTCCTTGATCTCAACCTGGATAAGCCTTCCCAGAGGTCTGGCCCCAAATTTAGGGTCGTAACCCTTGTCAGCGAGCCAGTTTCTGGCGTTCTCTGATGAAGTAATGATAACCTTTTTTTCCATTAACTGTTCCTGTAACTGGTTAATGAACTTGTCAACAACCTGTTTCATTACTTCTGATGAAAGTGAGTTGAATGTAATCGTGGAATCAAGCCGGTTTCTGAATTCTGCACTGAACAGCTTATTAACGGCATCTTTTCCTTTAGAATGAGTATCACCGCTCCTGTCTCCAAAACCGATAGAATCTTTGCTCATCTCATTTGTTCCGGCATTTGATGTCATTATGAAAATGACATTTCTGAAGTCAGCCTTTTTACCGTTATTGTCAGTTAATGTTGCGTAGTCCATTACCTGAAGAAGAACGCTGAATATATCGGGATGCGCTTTTTCTATCTCATCCATAAGAAGCACACTGTATGGGTGTTTCCTTATCTCATCCGTAAGCTGGCCGCCCTGATCAAACCCGACATAGCCGGGAGGCGCTCCAATCAATCTGGCAACAGTGTGTTTTTCCATGTACTCACTCATGTCAAACCGGACAAAATTAATGCCCAGTACAGAAGCTACAGTTTTGGACACTTCTGTCTTACCAACTCCTGTCGGACCAGTAAACAGAAATGAACCGATAGGTCTGTCAGGAGATCCGAGCCCTGCACGTGCCCTTTTGATTGATGATGCCAGTGAATGAATAGCTCTGTCCTGTCCGAACACCGCTTTTTTAAGCTCATCCTCAAGATGCTTTAACTTCTCCATATCAGATGTTGATACGTTGCGTTTGGGTATGCGGGCTATTTTTGCAACAACGGATTCTATCTCATGCTGGCCCACTGTTTTCTTGCGGTCATATGCAGGTGACAGTTTAATCGAAGCTCCGGCTTCATCTATGACATCAATAGCTTTATCAGGCAGGAACTTGTCATTAATATATTTGGCAGAAAGGTCGGATGCAGCCTTAAGTGCCTTATCAGTATATTTAACCCCATGATACTCTTCATAATAGGATTTCAGCCCTTTGAGGATTTTATATGTTTCGTCTTTGTCCGGTTCAGTGATATCGACTTTCTGAAAGCGTCTGGAAAGCGCTCTGTCTTTTTCAAAAAAGTTTTTGTATTCTTCATATGTGCTTGCACCGATGCAGCGCAGTTTTCCGGAACCCAGAATAGGCTTGAGAAGGTTGGATGCGTCCATTGACCCTCCGCTTGTTGATCCCGCTCCCACAACCGTATGTATTTCATCAATAAACAATATTGCACTCGGTATCTGCTCAAGTCCCTTTATTGTGGATTTGAGCCTGGCCTCAAAATCACCTCTATACTTTGTTCCGGCAAGGAGACTGCCCATATCAAGAAGAAATATTTTCGCGCTTTCAATTGCTTTTGGCACATCACCGTTATGAATCATTAGAGCAAGACCTTCCACTATGGCTGTTTTACCAACTCCGGGTTCGCCTACATATACTATATTGTTCTTTCTTCTTCTGCTGAGGACCTGCACAGACCTTTTAATTTCCTGCTGCCGCCCGACCAGGGGATCAATATTTCCGTCAGCTGCCTTCTGAACAAGATCTATCGTATATTGCTTAAGGGCATCGCTTTGCGGTGCCTGCTGGTCTCCGGGCAGGCTTCTCGTGTCAATATGGCGTTCTCTTGATGGTTCTGAAATTATTTTTGATATACCGTGCGACACATAATTAAGGACATCCAGTCTGGATATGCCTTCTGACAGGAGAAAAAAAACTGCATGGGAATCTTTTTCCTGAAATATGGCAGACAGGATATCCCCGGCATCAGCCTCTGGTTTTTCAGCTGACCTGATATGGTTTACAGCCGTCTGAAAAACTCTTCTGAAAGCAATAGTCGGTTCAGGATAGTTGTCTGAATTATTTTCCAGTTTGGGTATTTTTTTCTCAAAAAAATCTTCCAGCAGACTTTTCAGCTTGGTAATATTCCCTCCGCAATTGACCAGTATATCTATACCCCAGTCATCATGAAGTACAGCCAGCAGTATATGCTCTACAGTAAGGTATTCATGCCTTCTGTTTTCCGCGTCCCTTATTGTTGATTCAATGGTTATTTCAAGTTCTTTATTGATCATTCTTTCTCCATAGAGCATTTAAGAGGAAAACCATTTTGATTGGACAGCTCATCTACTGATACAACTCTTGTTTCAGCTATTTCACGGGTAAATATACCTGCAAGCCCCTTACCGTTTTTGTGTACATGCAACATGATCTGGGTTGCCTCGACAGGGCTTTTATGAAAAATTTCTTCAAGTATATGCGTAACAAAGTCCATAGTAGTATAATCGTCATTAAGGAGAAATACTTTATACAGAGAAGGGGGCCTGGCTGTCTGCCGCTCTTTTATTTCAATTGCTTCATCATTGTTGAGTTCGTATTTATCCATATCTGTTATCCTGAAAATATTTTAACTCTAAAAATTATTAAAAGGAAGGTTTTGATGAAATAATAATATAAATCCGGGTAGCAATTACTGCATTCAGTAACACTGATTGCATGAATACAGTTTGATCTTATTGTTTTTCAAGAATATTTCTGATCTCCTCAATATCTTTCTTTAACTGGCCGGACAACTCCCTGACAGAGGAAAATTTCATTTCATCTCTTATATGTTTTACAAAATGTACCCTGATGGTTTTACCCACGAGATTACCTCTGAAGTCCAGAATGTGGGTTTCAAAGCTGAATTGCTTGTCCTTAAAAGTGGGATTATGACCTATATTTGAAGCACCGCCATACATTTTTCCATTAACTTCAACATTGACAGCATACACCCCGTCTAATGGAAGCAGTTCATTAGCAGTAAGCAGGTTTGCCGTGGGGGTATTCAACAGGCGCTTTCCTCTGTTTGCACCCTGAATTACGATGCCCTCAATCGAATATAACCTTCCCAGCATGGATGCCGCTTCAGCAACCCTTCCTTTTGCTACAAGGGTCCTTATCCTGGAACTACTGAGAGTTACATTGCTTTTTTGAACTTCATCAAGAACACTGACTTTAAATCCTAAATCCTTTCCGAGTTCTCTCAGCAGTTGTGGGGAACCTCTTCTGCCTTTCCCGAAATTGTAATTTGCCCCGATAATAATCTCTTTTACCCCGATTACTTTATGAAGTATGTCTCTGACAAATGAGTCAGCTGAAATAGTTGAAAATTTCTTTGTAAAATTTGCACAGATTATCACATCAATGCCTGATTTTTTTATTAACGAAATCTTGTCTTTATAGGTGGTTAAAAGTCTGGGTGCCCTCTCAGGTGCTATCACTCTGAGCGGGTGGGGAACAAAAGTATATACAACTGAAGTGCCATTCATTTTTTTTGCCCTGTGTATGAGCTTTTTAAAAATTGCCTGATGTCCAAGATGTACTCCATCGAAATTGCCGAGTGTCAGTACAGGGTAGGGCAGTTTCTTTTTTGTTTTTTCTATCTTGTCAATTACTTTCATTTTGATACTTTCAGATTAAATCATATATACACTCACAATCAATTGATAAATGTAAATTTTATTGTGATATATGTGATGGGTTTAAGAAATCTGGCCTTAACAGATACGGTAGTGTGATTATTATTGAAAAAATATGATAGTTAATTAATTATGGTTTGTCAAACGAATAAGGCTGATTAAATAAATGTTTTATAATTATACAGTTGATTGTAAATTATCTTGCAGTTATAATATTATATTACGTCAAATTAAATGACATAATTTTAATTTCTTATGTATTTACATTTCTAATTATGGGAAAATGAAGCAATGTCTAAAAGTAAAATTTCTATCCTGGTAGCAGAAAACAGCACGCCTGAAATTAAGAACATTAAATCAGCTCTTCAAAGCCATGATGATATAAATATCTCTGTTCACACTGCGAGATCAGGTTCAGACACCCTTGAAAAAGCCACGGACAGGAAATTTGATCTCCTGCTGATGAAACAGAATATGCCGGGGAAGAATGGAATAGTAGTTCTTCAGGAGATAATAAAAAAGAAACTGGGTGTTCCTGTAATTATGATTGTTGCTGAAGGAGAGGAGAAGCTGGGTGTGAAGGCAATGGAAAACGGCGCTTATGATTACCTCACCAGGGATGAAGTCAGGACCGCTGCGCTTAACAGGGCCGTCCACAGGGCAATGCAGAGAAAGAAGCTGGAGAATGATATTTCAAAGTCATTGCTTAAACTTGAAAAACTGGCTATCAGGGACGGTCTGACCGGTCTGTATAATCATCGCCATTTCCTTGATGTGCTTGGACAGGAATATAAAAAGTCAAGCAGACATGTGCAGCCTTTGTCATGCATAATGATTGATCTCGATTACTTTAAATCTGTAAATGACAACCACGGACACCAGTTTGGTGATCTCGTACTTGCAGAATCAGCCAGGATTTTAATGAAGCTGGTGAGAGATACGGATTTTGTCTCCCGCTATGGAGGTGAAGAGTTTTTTATCGTGCTTCCAAATACTGTTTTGCAGGGTGCTCTGATTTTAGCCGAGAGAATAAGAAACGCTTTTGCAAAAAATAAATTTAAGAACGGAAAGACATCAGAGGTTGTAACCGTGAGTATAGGACTCTCCTCCATAAATGACGATAATGTAGCCGGAGCAGATGATCTGATTGCCAATGCTGACAAGGCGCTTTATCGCGCCAAGGCCGAAGGCAGAAACCGGGTTATTGCTTATGATGACAAGATTGAAGAGGGCAGCATTCTCAAGGAAGATCATAACAGGATGGCAAGTTTTAATAGCAAACTTGAGACCTTTCAGCGGGAAATCAGGGAGCACTGTATTGAGTCGGCACATAACATACTGTGTGAAATAGAAAAAGGATTGGGTGCCCTCAATGAACACTCTGTGAGGGTCAGCCACTATGCCGAGAATTTATCAAAAGAACTTGCCATGTCAGACGATGATGTGGGTGCAGTAAAACGTGCTGCTCTGCTTCATGATATCGGAATGATCGGGATCAACTCCCGCATACTGAATAAAAAGAGCAAATTGACGGGAGATGAGTATAATCTGATAAAAAGACATTCAAACATGGGCGTCAAACTGATGGAAAAGACAAGGCTTTTTGAGAGAGAATTGCCGATGATTCTTTATCACCATGAGAGGTTTGACGGTAACGGTTATCCTCACAGATTGCGCGGTGACGGCATACCGGCTGGCGCAAGAGTTCTTGCTATTGCAGATTCATATGATGCCATGAGAACAAACTCATCATACAGTAAATCCCGCTCAGCATCCAAAGCAATTGCTGAGCTAAAGAAATGTGCAGGTACACAGTTTGATCCGAACATGGTGGATGCATTTATAAAAGTCATTAAGAAAAACCCCGATCTCTGATACGTACCCGGCCCGAAATTCCCATACTGAGTATCTTTTCATGACTGCGTAAATTCCAGGCGATGTATTTTTTAGTATTTCACCTGACTCCTTGAATCTCGAAGCGAGTCTACGCGAAAAGTCGCTCCGACCTGGACCCCTTGGACCCTTATATTATTGCAACTCTATCGGAGTTGATACTGATTTAACTAATCAAATATATTTTTTCCTGTTCTACTGCGATGGTCTAAGTTATTCTTATGGATTGATAACTGGCAGTAAATATTAGTATATTAATTCAGATATATAATGATGAGAATAATTATGACCCGATTAATGTTTTTCAGGGTCATCAAAGGGGTGACACATGAAAATAATTGCATTTTGTGGTAGTCCGCGGAAAAAGGGAAATTCTGAAACCCTTTTAAACGAGGCCATTAAGGGAATAGAAAATTCAGGATCGACAGTGGAAACATTCTACCTGAATAAAATGAACATAAAACCTTGCCAGGGGTGCGGCGGATGTAATGATACCGGTGAGTGTGTGTTCAAAGATGATATGGATATGGTCAGCAGTGCAATAAGATCATCCGACAGAATCATCATTGCTTCTCCCATATATTTCTATTCTGTCAGTGCCCAGACAAAAATAATGATTGACCGGTGCCAGTGTTTCTGGAGTGAAAAATATCTTCTAAAAAAACCGATTGAGGGAGGCAAGCATGGACGAAAGGGTCTTATGCTGCTTACAGGAGGTATGAAAAATAACACCGGGGTCAGGTGCGCTGAGGCCTGCGGAACAGCCTTCTTCAGAACAGTCAGTGTGCCGGAACATTCAACCCTCAGTTATCTTGAAATAGATTATAAAGGCGACATCCTGAAACATCCCACAGCCCTGAAGGATGCATATGAGGCAGGTGTAAAACTGGTTTCCTGAACTTCTAACTTATGACTTCTCTTCTAACTTATGACTTATTAAGATAATCTGCCCTGAGTTGTCCGCATGCCGCTGAGATGTCACTGCCACTGCTTTTTCTGATGGTTGCAATTAATCCCGAGTTTACCAGGATCTTCCTGAATTCCTGAACATCCTGTTCATCGGGCCTGATAAATTCAGAAGAGCTCTGTGACCGGTTAAACGGAATCAGGTTAATCTTTGATCGTATTCCGCCTAAGAGTTTGATCAAACGCAGGGCATCATTCCTCGAATCATTTATTCCCTTTAACAGGACATATTCAAAAGTGATGCGCCTTTTTGGTGATAAAGGGTAGGTCCTGCATGCCTGCATGAGTTTTTTTAAAGGATATTTTTTGTTGACGGGCATAAGTATATTTCTTGTTGAATCGGTTGTTGCGTTCAGTGATATTGCAAGATTTACAGACGGCACTTTTTCAGAAAGCTTTGTTATGCCGGGGACTATTCCTGAAGTTGATACTGTTATTTTTCTTTTGGAGATACCAATAAGATCAGTGAATATGGAGAGAGAGATCATGACTTCGTTAAAATTATTAAATGGCTCTCCCATTCCCATAAACACTATATTGGAAATTTCGCCTTTTCTGATTTTTTTGTCTTCCCAATTAGAATCAGTAAAAACATCTGAACGAAATTGTTCCAGATATCGCTGTACTGCCAATACCTGATCGGTAATTTCATGTGTCTTAAGATTTCTGATCAGTCCCAGCCTGCCTGTTTCACAAAATTTACATCCCATTGAACAGCCTGCCTGTGATGATATGCATAACGTATATAAATTATTCCCCCTTACATTTGGTATTAATACACTTTCTATTGTTTCACCATCATCAAGCTGAAAAAGAAATTTGATTGTTCCATCCAGAGAAGTCTCTGTTTTCAGAAGTTTCAGTTCACTTAAATAAGCGATATCGTTCAATCTGGTCCTCAGATTTCGGGGCAGATTGGACATGACATCAAAGGATACGGCATGCCTTTTATACATCCAGTCAATAATCTGGTCTGTCCTGTATGATTCCCATCCAAGATTATCTAAACAGGACTCCAGTTCTTTTTTTTGAAGATGTTTAAAGTTTATTTTCATCTGTACCGATTATATATGTAATTTTATTTATTATAAAAGATAATCATGTTTCAAAACGTTTATCGTGAGAGCATGAATGAACTTGACAAAAAGAAAATGATTTTGAATACTTTTATTAATCGATTAAGCAGTCATGATTATTCATCGATAATTGTATATTACATATGAACAACAGAATATTAATAGTGGATGACTCCCCGATCGCAAGAAAGATGCTGAAGAGCTGCCTCCCCAAAGATCAGGGATTTGAATTTAACGAAGCTGGTGATGGCAAGGAAGGTTTTGAGAAATATCAGGAGCTTGAACCTGATGTGACTTTTATGGACCTGACCATGCCGGTCATGACAGGGTATGAGTCAATAGAGAAGATTATTGAATATGATAAAGATGCAATTATAATTGTTGTTACTGCCGATGTACAAATGAAGGCCATTAAAACAGTAATGGATTCAGGAGCATTTATGGTTTTGAGAAAACCTTTGAAAAAGGAAGAATTAACCATGGCATTAAGTAAAGCGCTGGATACGTTAAAACAGACTACTTGATTATGAATGCACAGAATATATTAACAGAAGAAGACGTATCAATTTTACAGGAAATAATGAATATTTCTTTCGGGCAGTCAGCTGCTGATCTTGCGGATGTCATAAGCACGAGTGTTGTGTTAAGTGTTCCGTATATTGATATTATAGAAGTGCCGGAGCTGCCTGAGTACATTAAAAACCATGTTAAAGATTATAAGAATATAAATATTGTTGAGCAGAAATTCTGGGGAAAATTCAGGGGGGATGCTTTACTGATTTTTTCATCAGGTGCAGGAAAAGAACTGATGTCTTTACTTCAGAATGAAAATAGAGAATTGAGTGATTCTGACCCGTTTGATGTTCTGGAGAGAGAAACCCTTATGGAAGTGGGGAATATACTTATTGGGGCCTGTGTTGGAAAATTCTCTGAGCTTCTCAGAGATGTTGTGACCTATACACCACCGAAGGTTGTTGTAGAGAAAGATTATCGTGAGGCGATTACAAATGGTCATTATGATCCGGACAAGTCAGCAATTATTTTAAAGACCGACTTTCGTTTTGATGAAGGGGACGTCAGCGGTTTTTTGTTCCTTGTAACGAACAATGACTCAGTCCTGTGGCTGAAGGATGCTCTTCAGACATTTATCGAACAGTATGAATGATACTTAATCAGGTTTTTGATGCTATAAATATCGGCATAGTCATCCTTGACCGGGAAATGAAGGTGAAAAAGTGGAACCGGTGGATGGAAATCAACAGTGGTATTGATGCCGATAGAATTTTAGACTCCTCCATATATGATTTTTTCCCTGACCTGGGAACCCCTAAATTTACCAGAAGCTGCAAATCTGTTTTTTCTTTCGGGAATTTCTGTTTTTTTTCACAGAAACTGCATAAGCATCTTTTTAAATTTAAATCATCGGGGTATCTGGATGCAGATTTTGAGTTTATGCAGCAGAATTGCGCGATGGGTCCTTTGCGTGATGAGAAAAACGAGATACAGTATCTGTTCATTTATGTCCAGGATGTTACGGAGGTCGCTGTCTATGAACAAAAACTGATAGAAATGAATATGAAAGACGGCCTTACCGGTATCTATAACCGGAGGTATATGGAATCAAAACTCAAGGAAGAATTCAACAGGAACAAGCGATACGGAGGAAAATTTAGTCTGATCATGTTTGACATAGATCATTTCAAGGCTGTGAATGACAATTATGGTCATCAGTGTGGTGATTTTATTTTGAAATCAGTATGCTCCAGGGTCAATTCAATCATAAGAAATGTTGATATCTTTGCCCGTTATGGCGGAGAAGAGTTCTGTTGTATGCTTCCTGAGACTCCTCTTGATGGCGCTGTACTGGTTGCAGAAAGATTTAGAGCGGCCATTGAAAAACAGGACAATAAATATGATGATCTCAATGTTAAGGTGACCATAAGTCTCGGTGTTTCTCATATAAAAGAAGATGTTTCATCTCCTGAAATGCTTCTCAAGAAAGCTGATGATGCGTTGTATAAAGCAAAAAATGAAGGTCGTAACCGGGTTGAAATCAGTGAATAGGTAACATATGTCAAACTGTTGACGTTGATATAGTATTGTGGCAATATATTGCTATGAACCGTATTCTGGTCATAGATGATGAGCAATCCATAAGAGAGCTTCTTAAAGATTTTCTCGAAACTAAAGACTTTGAAGTTATCACTGCATCGGATGGCGAAACAGGTCTTCAATTATTAAGAAAAGAAAAAATTGATCTTTTTTTTCTTGATCTGATGATGCCCGGCATAAGCGGACTGGATGTTCTCAGAGAATGTGAATCTGCAAACATTGATGTCCCATGCATTGTTATAACTGCCCATGCAAGCGTACAGACCGCTGTAGAGGCCATGAAGCTGGGCGCTTATGATTATCTTCCCAAACCTTTTGTGCTTGAAGATGTAAACATAACCATTAACAGGGCCATTGATATGTCCAGACTGAAGGAGGAAAACAGGAGTCTGAAATCAGAACTCAGGAAAAAGAATACCTTTAATAAACGGGCACTTGACCGGATAATTGGCAAATCAGCTTCCATACAGAGTGTCATCAAATTTATTGAAAAAATTGCCGATACTGACAGCACAGTTCTGATAACAGGAGAAAGCGGTACGGGTAAGGAACTGATCGCAAAGAATATTCACTATAACAGTCACAGAGCAGCGAAGCCTTTTGTACCGCTGAATTGTGCTGCCATTCCCAAGGATATACTGGAATCTGAACTGTTCGGCCATGAAAAAGGAGCCTTTACAGGAGCCGTTAATACAAGGATAGGCAGGTTTGAACTTGCCAATCAGGGGACACTTCTCCTTGATGAGATAGGAGAGCTTGCTCCTGCCCTGCAGGTAAAACTGTTAAGGGTACTTCAGGAGAAGGAATTTGAGAGGGTGGGCAGCATTAAGACTATTAAAACTGATGCAAGGATCATAGCCGCAACAAACAGGGACCTTGAAAAGGCAGTCAAGGACGGGGACTTCAGGGAAGACCTGTATTACAGACTCAATGTAATTCCCCTGAAGCTTCCTCCTCTCAGAAATATGAAAGAAGATATCCCCCTGATGATTGATCATTTTATAACTCATATGTCCAAGCGAAAGGGGATGTCAGTTCCAACTCTTACTAAAGACACCATGAAGTGCTTAATAAGTTATCCCTGGCCGGGAAATGTGAGAGAGCTAGAGAATCTTATTGAAAGACTCATTATCTTAAATGATGGTAATGTTGTTGAACCGGCTGACCTTCCGGAACGAATCCTGGCAAAGGCACCTGCCGGAAGTGTATCAGGGAAAGAAAGATTATCACCTGATGGAGTTGATCTGAATATCATGCTTGATGAAATCGAGAATAATATGATTGTTCAGGCCCTTGAGATTTCCAGGGGTGTCAAAAGTAAAGCTGCAAGTCTTTTGGGTCTTAACAGGACCACCCTTATCGAAAAAATGAAAAAGAAGGCGATAGACTTCAACGCGTCTTAGCTATATCTTAACTAGAGTTTGCCCATAGATGCCTTTTTTTTTGGCATGCCCGAAGCATGTCCCCGGCTCCGATCGGGGATCTTTAATCGGGCATCCATAGCCCACACTATTCACGATGCCATGGAGGTAAGCTTTAAAAAAAGTTTTGAATACGGCACGAAGCAGTAAAATATGATCATACTCTTATGTTGATCAACAATCAAAGTGTAGCCTGGTGATCTTCTGCTAAAGCCGCTCACAAAACTTTTTTTAAAGCTTACCTCCATGGCTCAGAACCGGCTTATCAGACGTCAGTATTATGACGCTCCTTAAAGTTAAAATCCTTTAAAATCAAACTGATAGCTTTGGCATGCTTATTGCTTTTTTGACGGCATGAATTATTTTCGGATGTTCTCAGCCTTAATGTTATCGCTGCTGGTACTGCAGGCACATACAGCGGGTGCAGCCTTCTGGTCAAAGTCTCGTCCTTCAGTAGATCTGAGGTATGGATATCACAAAGAATATTTGAGAGTGGTGCTTGAAGGACCGCACAATATTATCACAAAGGGAAAAGTAAAGCATAAAGAAAATGAAGTCAAAGTTACCTTTGATGATACTGATTTCTCGGTTAAAAAGAAAAAATTGCCCATATCGTACAGCAAAGGCAAACACCATATGTTATTTAAAAAAAGCAATCTTGAAAAGATCGTCGTACGAACACTCTCAGATCCCAGCAGACTGGTCATTGATTTTTATGAAAAGAAAACAGGGCATGAGCAGAAAAAGACAGGTAGTACTGATAAAAAAATAACTAATCAAATGAACAAAGTGAAGGCCCGGCCAGTAAAAAAAGAGGATCAGAAAGCAGCCGGCACCGGACCTGATAAACCGGCAACAGAGAAAATAGAGAATGTTGCCGCTACCAAACCAGAACAAAAACCTTCTGAATCAGGCCACCAGAGAGCAGAGCAAAAGAAGACCGGGAAAAATGAGGTCGTGAAAGATACATTGGCAACGAAAAAAATTGATGATGCCGGTGAAAAAAAGCTCAATGCTCTGATGGACGAAATAAACGATCAAGGCAGTATAAATCCGGCTAAAAATGGAGAGAAGGATTTTGTTCCGCCGCATTATAAAAAATTATGGACGCTGCTGGAATCAGGCAACTATTATGGATTATTAACAGCACTTCCCGAGTATAAACCTGAAGATGCCCCCTCGGTTGCTGTGTATCATTATATGTATGGTGCTGCCAGTTACGGTGCAAAAAATTATATCGATGCCATTGAGCACCTGAGACTGGCATATATTTATGCTTCACCCCCGGTATTAAAAGAGAAAGCCCTTTCCCTGAGGGCCAGGACCCATATGGATGCAGGTTTTCTGCAGGAGTCAAGAGCTGATTATATGATGTTAATCAGGGATTTTCCATTATCAAATCAGATAAGAAAAGCCCATCTTGGACTGGCCAACAGCCTTTCAAAGCTCGGTTTCTACAGCAAGGCAGTTAAGGAATATGACAGGGCAGGCGAAGATGCTGAAGTCCTCTATAGCAAAGCCAATGCACTGCAGCGGCTTGAAAGAGTTAAAGATGCAAGGATAATTTACGCAAAAGCCAAACTTGCTGATGGAGCTTATCCTGAAAGATCAGCTGAAACATACTATCTGCTGGGCGAGAATATGAGAATGTCCGGAAATCTGGCGACGGCAGAAAAGCATATGTCAAGAATAGCATCCGGTACATACAGTGACAGTGCAAAAATAAGTCTGGGTCTTATCGCTCTTAAAAAGGGAAACGTAAAAGAGTCAATCAGTCACTTCACGGCAGGTTCAAATTCAAAAGAGAGAAAAATTAGAATCAGCGGTCTTTTTAATCTGGCCCTGGCCCAGATAACCTGGAGACAATAAGGCACAACCATGTTGATTCATATGTATACAAAGACACGCTTCTGGCGCTCTCAAAAATATACAGACAGGAACATGAGACAGGGAAATCACTTTCATTACTCAAGGAACTGGTTTATGGCAAACAGCCGCCGCAGGAAGCATTTGTTGAACTGGAAAAGATCATAATGGACAGCAGCAAGGAGCAGGGCGGTCAGGGGGAGGGCAACATGAGCATTTCAGATATCTGGAAAGAAGTCGGTCAGTGGCTCATCGATGAAAAGAGAGAAACATTCCTCGTGGAAGTCTCTGACAAGCTCAGAAACAACGGCATGCCATTTATTGAATTGTCAAGCTGGTTAGTGAGAAATGCTTCCCAGGAAGCCAGGGCAAAAGCTGCACTTAATCTTGCTGATTACTATGCAGGCATTGGTGACCTTGGTCTGGCAAAAATATACATAGCCATGGCAGCAAACAAAAAGATTCCGGATGATGATGTACTAAGGGTTGAAGTGAAAATACTGTATGCCGGTGGAAAAAGGACACTCGCACTTGACAAACTGGTACAGATCAGAAAAATTGAAAAAAATGATATTGAAATGCTTGGGAATATTATTTTTGATATTCGCAATCCTGAATCATCTTCAGTAAAAAAAGGTATAGAATTTTATGAAAAAGCACTCAAAGAATCAGACTGGGATGCAGAACTATATATAAGGCTGGCTGATCTTCTGGATGCTTCCGGACGTAAATCAGAAGCAGTTTCATATTACAGGATTGCACATGAAAAAAATCCTGAGGATGAATGGGCCATGTACAGAATAGGCAGCAGATCATCAGGAGATGAATCAGAGGCGATGTATGGGCAGCTGCAAAATGGAGAATCCCTGCTTGGCCGCATAGCAACAACAGAACTGATAGGAATGAACATTTTAGAAAAAGTACGAGAGGTATACTGATGGAAGAGGCTGTTAAATTAAACGAAGCTTTCCATAGCTTTACCAGGGCGTCAAAGAGTCTGGAAGTATATTATGAAAAATTAAGTGATAAAGTCAGATATCTTACGGCTGAGGTTGAAAGGAAAAATGCCCAGTTGAAAGAGCTCCAGGACCACCATAAGAGAAACCTGAGACTCATAGCCATGGGTGAAATGGCAGCCAGTATAGTCCATGAGATCAGAAGCCCCCTATGCAGTATAGAGCTGTTCTCCAGTATGCTCTCGAATGACCTTAAAGGAACAGAGCATTCTGAAATGGCTAATGGCATATCAACCGGAATCAAAAGTCTGAACAATATTCTCACAAACATGCTGTTCTTTGCAAAACCGCAAAAACCGTCCCTGAAAGATGTACATTTACATAATGCGGTGGAGGAGTCACTGAAAATTCTGGCTCCACTTATTGATATAAGGGGGATTACATTATCCAAAGATGTCCCGGACGAAATTATATCTGGAGATACGGAACTTCTGAAGCAGGTTTTGATGAATATTCTATTAAACGCTGTTCAGGTCATGCCCGGGGGCGGTGAGCTTAAGGTCTATACGGAAGAAGGGGAGAATTATTTTGCACTTGCAGTCTGCGATGAGGGTAATGGTATTGACATTGACAACATGGAAAAAATGTTTGATCCCTTTTTCAGCACAAAGGACAAGGGAACAGGCCTGGGCCTGACCATAGCACACAAGATCATGCAGTGTCACAACGGATTTATAAAAGCTGAGAGAAATGAAGACAGAGGCAGCACGTTCAGACTTTATTTCCCAAAGAAAGGAGTGGCTGATGAGCCGGGCGGCAACAAACAGCTGAAAAATTAATGATAAAGTCAATTCTTGTAGTTGATGATGACGTTCAGATGAGAGCAGCATTGAAGGAGGCGGTTGAAAGAATGGGATACAGGGCGGTGATGGCCGAACATCCATTGGATGCCCTTAAAATAATCGGGACAGGGACCGTATCAATGATCATAACTGATATGAAGATGCCGAGGATGGATGGTCTTACCTTTATTAAGGAAGCAAGAAGAAAGACGGGAAGTCTGCCGATCCTGGTTATCACCGGCCACGGTACAGTTGAAAATGCAGTTGAAGTAATGAAGGAAGGTGTCTGTGAGTACCTGATGAAACCTTTTTCGTTTGATTCTTTAACAAAAACAATTTCCTCGATAATGGCAAGGACATGTCATAAGAAAAATGAGGTCATTACAGATAATGATTATATAAAGAACCTCCTGCAGCTTGCAGGAAATGTTGCCCTCAGTGATATGACTGTTCTCATTCTTGGCGAGAGCGGTACTGGCAAGGAACTGCTGGCAAGGTATATTCACAAGTCCAGCAGAAGAAGCAGCAGGCCCTTTATTGCAGTCAACTGCGCTGCAATACCTGACAATCTCCTGGAGTCTGAACTGTTCGGGTTTGAAAAGGGGTCCTTTACCGGCGCAACAGAAAGAAAAGCCGGAAAATTTGAACTTGCACATGAAGGCACAATCCTGCTGGATGAGATAGGTGAGATGTCAGCAACACTTCAGGCCAAACTTCTCAGGGTGTTACAGGAGAGAGAGGTTGACAGGATAGGCGGTAAACAGCCGATACCGGTTGATGTAAGAGTAATTGCTACAACAAACAGGGATCTGCAGAAAGAAATAGCAGCAGGCAGGTTCAGGGAAGACCTGTATTTCAGATTAAACGTGTTTCCTCTTAAACTTATTCCCTTAAGGGAAAGACCTGAAGATATAAAACTTCTGGCTGTGCATTTTATGAACAGGTTCTCGATAGAACTTAACAAAAATGTGTCCGGATTCAGTGCAGACGCTGTTGAGTTTCTTGAGACAAGAAACTGGAAAGGGAATATAAGAGAGTTTGAAAATGCAATCCAGAGGGCTGTCCTGCTGTCCAGATCTGATCTTATAGGTAAAGATGATTTTATGATTGAGAATAATGTCTCCAGAAGTGACACCATCAGCGGAAGTTTAAAAGATATGGAGATGGATCTGATCATGAAGACGCTTGAAGATACAGATGGCAATAAAACCAGGGCAGCAAAACTCCTGGGCGTCAGCGTGAGAACAATAAGGAATAAACTTAATGATTACGGGAAAAATGTACCTGTTGCATGAAAATATTTCCCATAACCTGATGAATGTTAAAAGAGCAGGAAACGTGGTATGAGACCGAACATATTGAATAAACATGAAAAAATAAAAAATGACCTGTCAATTATTTTTCCGGGTATTGGCATGACAATTGAAATAATCTGTGGGACCGGAATTTCGGAGGTGAAGAATGGATAAAGAAATGGTAGTACTTCAAAGGATTATTCAGTCTGCCAATATAAGGCAGAAGGTGATCTCTTCCAATATTGCGAATGCTGATACCCCGGGATACAAATCCAAAAATGTAGAATTCGGGAATATTTTAAAGAACAAAATCAAAATGCTCACGACAAGTCCGGGGCATGTTAACAGTCAGAATAAAAATGGAATCAATACAAACATTACTGTTAATAATGATCCTTCATGGGGTGACCGTAATAATGTGGTTCTCAATTCAGAAATGGCTAAAATGAGCGAAAATTCAATTACACATGACGCAGCGGTTAAATTGCTCAATTCCAAAATCAGAATGTTCAGGAGTGCTATCAGAACTAAATAATTATAACGCAGGGAATCATAAGAATAAGGAGAAGATAAATGGACGTTTTTGAAGTAAGTGCATCAGCTATGGAAGCTCAGAGAACAAGGATGAACACAGTAGCGTCCAATATGGCAAACGCTCAATCAACAAAAACAGAGGCAGGAGGGCCTTATGTCAAGAAAGACGTCTCATTCGCATCCATGTTGATACATCCGGGTGAATCTGACGGGCTGGTCGGAGTAAAGGTCAATGGTGTTGTCGAGAATTCAAAACCTCCGATTGTTGTTTATGATCCGGGCCATCCGGATGCGGATGAGAACGGCAACGTTTCCATGCCAAATATTAATGTCATGGAGGAGATGGTCAATATGATGATGGCCTTGCGTGCATATGAGGCAAATGTAAAAGCATTTAATATGTCAAAGGGCATGTATCAGAAGGCCCTTGAGATAGGGAGGTAGAAATGTCAGATCTTCCAATAACAAATATCGGCAGCATAGGATCAATGAACGGACCAAAGCTGGAAGAGGTAAAACCAGGGTCAGGCAAGAGCTTTGACATTGTCATTAATGAGGCAATGAGTAAAGTTTCCCAGGTACAGAATGATGTTGAGCATGCAGTTAATGAACTGGCAACAGGCGGAGACATCAGTGAAGCCGTGCTTGCAATTGAAAAGGCGGACATGTCATTTCAGCTCATGGTTGAAATCCGGAACAAACTGTTAGGTACGTATGAAGAAATAATGAGGATGAGTATTTAATAATTTATTTGCAGGCTAAAAATTAATAACCAGAGGAGAACATGGCAGATTCAAACAACATTGTAGAACAGTTCAAGGCATGGCCGACAATGAACAAGATCGGTCTGCTGGCAGTATTGATAATGACTATCGCAGCTATGGTGCTTCTTTTTGCCTGGGTACAGAAGGCTGACTATCAGGTGCTGTATTCAAACCTCTCAGAAGAAGACGCGGGCAGGATCATTGAAGAATTGCAGAGCAGAAAAGTGCCTTACGAGCTTGCATCCACAGGCACTGTTCTTGTTGCTGCAGACAGAGTATATGATCTCAGGCTTGAGCTTGCAGGTCAGGGACTGCCCCAGGGCGCCGGGGTCGGGTTTGAGATATTTGATAACACGAGTTTCACAACAAGTGAGTTTGTACAGAAGCTGAACTATAAAAGGGCATTGGAAGGTGAACTCTCACGGACCATAAGGTCTCTGGCTGGTGTACAGCAGAGCAGGGTGCATCTTGTTATGCCTGACAAATCGGTTTTTGCTTTTGAAGAAAGCAGGCCGGAGTCTACAGCAGCGGTCTTTGTGACTCTTCAAAAGGGCAGAAAACTTGACCGGACTGAGATCCAGGGGATTGTACACATGGTTTCAAGCAGCGTTGAAGACCTGGATCCAGAAAATATTACCGTAGTTGACAACAAGGGTGAACTTCTCACTAAATCCTCTGATGATTCCATGATGAGTATGAGCGGATCACAGATGGAATTTCAGCATGCTTATGAACAGAATATGATGGCAAAAATATTAAGCATCCTTGAACCGGTTGTAGGAAAAGGAAAAGTACAGGCGAAGATATCAGCATCATTTGATTTTACACAGAGCGAAAAGACAGAGGAGTTCTATGATCCTGAAGGAGTTGTCATCAGGAGCGAACAGAAGAGCACTGAGAAATCATCATCAGGCTTTTCCGGGGGAGGTATTCCCGGCGTGACGTCAAATCTTCCCGGAGGGGCTTCTCCTTCAGGCGGGAACATGGGACAGTCTCAGAAGCAGGACGAGATGATAAATTACGAGACAAGTAAAACAATAACAAGGGTCATCAATTCGCCTGTAGAACTGGAGAGACTCTCAGTTGCATTGCTCATTGACGGCATACTGGCCTCTCAGAAAGGTTCAGCGGAAAATGCAGACCAGTATGCTGTACGGTCGGATGAGGACCTGAAATATTATGAAGACATAGTGAAAAAGACCGTAGGATTTACAGAAGACAGGGGAGACGAGATCAGCCTGTCTGTCATGCCCTTCAAGATACCTGAGGTTGTTGAAGTCGGTGAGGTTGAAAGAGAATATCTGCCCCTGATTTTAACTGTTCTGAAATATCTTGTGCCAGTTGCGATTGCCCTGCTGTTCTTTATGATGATTGTCAAGCCTCTTCTTAATTCACTTTCAAGCGTACCGGCAAGGACCATGACCAGGGCTATTGCAGGTGAAGAAAGCGTTCAGGGAATTGAAGCACCGGCACCTGTAAAGGAATTGTCTGTTGAGGACAAGGTTGTTGACTGGGCCAGCGGCAATACAGACCAGGCTGCAGGAATGATAAAAGGATGGCTGGAGGAAAAATAAATGGTGATGAACGGTTATGAAAAAGCTGCAATATTTCTCAGTTCAGTTGGTGAAGATGTTGCAGCCCAGATATTACGGCAGCTTGATCCTGAAGACATAGGTAAAATTTCATCGTATATGGCAAGGGAGACAAAACTGGACAGGAAGAAAGTAGACGGTGTCATGAAGGAGACAATGGAAAGGTTAGCAAGCGGTGATATCAAGGTAGCCGGACAGGACTATGTGAAAAAGATCCTTTCTAAGGGGCTTGGTGACGATGACGCTGCAAAGATAATGGAAATGGTCTCAAAAGAAAGTCCCCTGGAATCTCTGAAATGGGTCAGTCCGAAAATTCTTTCAAGTTTTCTGTCTACCGAGCATCCCCAGACGATTGCACTGGTACTGTGCCTTCTTGAATCTGAACAGGCATCCGAGGTAATGGAGGCATTACCCGAGCATATAAGAGGCGATGTTGCGATGCGTGTAGCAGCTACCGAAAGAATACCTGAAAGTGCACTGGAGGAGATAGAGGAAGTACTCAGGACACAGCTTGATATGGGGCAGGGCAAATCAGGAAAGACCTTTGAGGGGACCAAGGTAATAGCTGAAATACTCAACCAGTGCGACAGGGGCACGGAACAGAGTATTTTTGAAAAGATCGAGAGCCAGAACGAGGTCCTGGCTGAATCTATCAGAGAGCTTATGCTCACATTTGATGATCTGGAGAACATTGATGACAGAGGAATTCAGCTCATCCTGAAAGAACTGAGTACAGAAGACCTGTCAATGGCGCTCAAGACCGCGTCTGATGTTCTGAAAGAAAAGATATTTAATAATATGTCAAAGAGAGCTGTTCAGATACTGAAAGAGGAAATGGAAACCAGAGGACCGGTCAAGGTCTCTGATGTGGAAGCTGCCCAGCAGATTATTGTCAGGGCAGCGCGCAAACTTGATGATGATGGAAAGATAGTTATAGCAGGAAGAGGAGGGGAAGAGCTTGTTGAATAACAGAATAATTAAAGGTGAGGATGCAGCTCTCTTTTCCATGCCCTCACTTGAGGACGAGAGAATATGTGTTGACGAACAGACGCTCAGGGAACAGGCAGAGGAAATACAGCGTCAGGCATACGAGGAAGGATTTATATCCGGAGAAAAGGCCGGTTTTGCCCAGGGAGAGCAGAAAGCTGAAATTCTGATCTCAAGTCTTCATCAGATCATAGAGGAAATTTCCGGATTTAAAAATGGTCTGGTGGATAATCTGGAGTCCCAGGCCGTTGATCTGTCAACAACAATTGCCAGAAAAATTATAACTGAAGAAGTAAAGACAAGACCTGAAGTCATTGTATCCATGGTAAAGGAAGCACTTCGCAGGTTGCAGAGATCAGGGACTATTTCAGTAAAGATCAATCCCGTACTGCATGACATGTTTGTCGAAAAGAAACCTGAGCTGATGGAGGTGCACAGCGATATTACGTTTGATGTTAATGCACATATAGCAGTTGCAGGCCCCCTGGTTGTGAGCGAGATTGAAGAAGTTGTAACTGACATTGATTCATTGCTTGATCAGGTTATTGAGGAACTGAATTCAGGCAGGGCTGCCGGGGCAGCGGAGATTAATGTAGAGGAAAAATCAGATGAACGCATTCCCGGGATAATGCAGCAGGAAGGTCCGGCAGAGATGGATAATGCAACAGTTCAAAAAGAAGAGGAAACAGCGGGTGAGTAAGATCGATCTCGGTTCATATATAGAGACGGTAGAAAGTTTTGATCCTTTAAAGGTGTATGGACGGATCGTTGAGATAACCGGCCTGACGATCAAGGCAACCGGTCTTGACGTCAGCATTGGTGAGTCATGCAAGATATATTCAGACAAGGCGGAGCCTGTTGATGCAGAGGTTGTTGGTTTTAAAGAAGGTAAAGTAATTCTTATGGCAACCGGTGAAGTGGCCGGAATCAGACATGGAAGCCGGGTAATGCCGCTGGGCAAGAATATCTCGGTCAAAGTCTGCGACGGCCTGATAGGAAGGATTATAGATGCTACAGGAAATCCGATTGACGGCAAAGGCCCTGTCAGCGGGAAGGATTGCCCGCTGTATTCTCTTTCTCCGAATCCGCTCACAAGAAAAATTATAGACGAGCCTCTTGATATCGGCATAAGGTCAATTAACGGACTGTTGACATGTGGGAAGGGACAGAGGATTGGAATCATGTCAGGATCAGGAGTTGGAAAAAGTGTACTGCTGAGCATGATTGCAAAGTATTCTGAAGCTGCAGTTAATGTCATAGCGCTTATCGGGGAGAGGAGCCGTGAGGTAGGAGAGTTTATCGAAAGAAACCTTGGTGAGGAGGGTCTGAAAAAATCAATTGTTGTTGTATCAACATCAGACCAGGCCCCCCTGGCAAAAGTAAGAGGTGCATTTACCGCAACGGCCATAGCAGAATATTTCAGGAATGCCGGCAGGGATGTCCTGCTCCTGATGGATTCCCTGACACGTGTGGCCATGGCGCAGAGAGAAATAGGCCTTGCAGTGGGCGAACCGCCGACTACCAGGGGATATACTCCCTCGGTTTTTGCTTTGCTTCCCAAGCTGCTTGAAAGGGTAGGGACCTCTGATAATTCAGGCAGCATAACCGGGCTGTATACCGTTCTGGTCGAAGGGGATGACATGCTTGAACCTGTTGCTGATATGTCCCGCGCAATTCTTGATGGACATATTGTCCTTTCACGGGAGCTTGCAATGGAAAATCATTATCCGTCAATAGATGTTCTGCAGTCAATAAGCAGGGTAATGCCAAACATTATTGAAGAAAAACATCGGGAGTATGCTGTCAAATTCATTGATACACTTTCAACCTATAAAAAATTTGAGGACATGATCAATCTCGGTGCATATAAACATGGTTCAAATTTCAAGGTGGATTACACCATTAAAATGATAGACAGAATAAAGAAGTATCTTAAGCAGGACATGCACACACATATTGACTACGCTGACAGCCTGCAGGGACTGTACTGCATATTTGATGAGGGAGAGAATGAAGGCACATAAAAAAAAGACCATATCAAAGATCCTGAAGCTCAAAGACAGCAGGAAGAAAGAGTTGGAGCTTGAGGTGAAAAAGGCAGCAGATAAAGTAGACGAAGAAGAGGCAAAACTCAATGATCTGAAGACTAATTATCAGGAAACACTCAGGTATTTTAATGAGAAGAATGAGAACGGTTCTCTGGATATTAATAACATAAACTCTTATTATGATTTTTTTGCGTGCATTAACGGAAAGATTGCTGAACAGAAAAAAGTCCACGACCGGTGCAGGACAGAACTGACCTCACTGAAGGACAGTCTTGTGAATGCCCATCAGGAAAAAAAGATGTATGAGATATTGACTGAAAAAGCTGTCACAGCCGATAAAAAAGAGAACGCGTTATGTGAACAAAAAGAAGCGGATTTCAATGCTATATCAAGGAGAATGAAATGATACGGATTTTACTCGGTATTTTATGTACATTGATTATGACAACAGCTGTATATGCGCAGGATGAGGATATGGCGAGTGTTATTGAGAAACAGCGTCAGGAGCTGGTCCAGAAAGAGGAAATCATAAAAAAAGAAACAGAAAGACTTAAGACATTAAAAAGTGAGATTGAGGACAGTATCGTCAGGTATAACGAACTTCTCAAACAGATAGATAAATCTCTTTTAATGGCAGAAGATCTGGGCAATAAGAGATTGAAACATGTGGCAAAGGCCTATGAAGCAATGCAGCCCGAGGACGCGGCTTCAAGGCTTTCCGGTCTTGAGGCCCCGATAGCTGTGCAGATTCTTCTTAAGATGAACAGCAAGAAGGCGGGGCTTGTAATCGGGATGATGGAGACTACAAAGGCTACCACAATTACGAAGGATCTGGCTAAATTGAAGAAGTAACTATCCACATTTTATTTTAGATGTCCTGGACTATAAAAGCGTTTACAAGTTTTGTTAAGGCTTTTCTTAACTTGATCTTGTTAGGATTCAAGGATTCAAGGATTCAAGGGTCCGAGGATCCGAGGATTCTGGTGATGGAATCATTTTATTAAATGAAATGACAACTTATGAATTCATAAGCGTGTTTCTTCAGAGTTAGATCATATCAATAACTGGTGTAGCTCCAATCTTGGATCCTTGAATCCTTTTAATAATCCAGTCACGAATACTCTTTACATGATATGTAAAAACGAATCTTGACTTTCACATTTAGAAACAAAGTTACTGGTTTTTTAAGTTTTCCTCCATGTCACTGTAGTTCTTTTCCACCAGATCTTTTGCGTTACGGGCTTTTTCAAGGGGGACGGTAATCCTGTCTGCCATTTCTTTTGCGGCCTTGTCAGTCATCTGGTCAATCGCTCCCTTCTCTGTTTCCGCGTCCTCACTCTTTGTACAGGACAAAAGCAGGGCGCTGCACATAAACAGAGCTGCAACAATACATAGCAATATTTTTTTCATGGTGTTCCTCTCCTTCCTGTTAATTGTTAATCAGTGGGCTCTCTATTGGTTTATAAGAGCTATCGCTTGAAACAGGCCATATAGTAGCCAAACGGTCAAACCCCGACAAGTCATGCTTTTCAAGCAAGTTCAATACGATTTCTTCCGCAAAGATAGGAGTATTTTGTCTCACAGCCAACATGAGTGAGTCACTTGGGCGGGCATCAATCTCGTTCGTTGAGCCATTAGACTCGATCACAATCGTTGCGTGATAGGTTTTCTTCTCCTCGTCAACTTTTGTCATGACGACGTGTCTAACCGTGCCACGCAATGTTTCAAGGAACGTCACCAGTAGGTCATGAGTCATCGGACGTGGAAAAGTACGCTTCTCAAGACCTCCAATGAGAGCAGCACCCTCTATGCAGCCTACGCCAATGGGAATGCGGCGGTGTGTTTGCTTTTCTTTCAAGATTACGTATACGTACTGCATATCCCATGGAACAGCAATTCGTTCGATAGCTACTTCTTTCATATTACATTCCCCCCTGATTTATGTTTTAATTTATTTGTCCAACCATCATTATATTAAAGAATCTTTAGACAATTATTATTAATCTTTTTCAGAGATAACGTAAAACTCTCTGATGCCTGCCACGTAAGACGTTAACATGCTCAACGACAATTAGGACATCATAAACTAAAAAAATCAATACGTTATCGCTGGCAAGCATTCAGGGCAATGGGATGTTATGTTGTTTGATCTCGTCGTTACTGCAAATCGCTGATCATCTCTGTACCTGATGCAGTTCCATCACTCTGCCATAGCTCATATACTGTCCCACAACTGCCTTCTGCTGTAATGTGAAAAAACAGCTTGTCGTTTACGTTGCCCAGTATACACAAAAAATGATAACCCCTACTGTTAAAATCCTTGATGACGATAGTTCCATTTTGTGTTCCATCACTGGCCCAGAGTGCACCGCTTGGCTGTGATCCGTCTGTTGCCAAGAAAAACAATCTTCCGTTTAAATCAATAAAGCTCTTCGGTAAAGAACCTCCGTTACTATTAATATCCCTGACCATAACCGTGCTTTGTGCAGATCCATCACTTTTCCAAAGCTCCTGACCATTAACTCCATCATCGGCATTAAAATAAAGCATCCCACTGCCATTAGTTAATTCATATGGCCAGGAATTGTTGACAGAGTTAATGTCTTTGACCATAACAGTACTATCTGCTGTTCCGTAACTCTTCCAGAGTTCTCTTCCGTGAATACCATCATCAGCCTGAAAATAGAGCAAACCATTAACAGCAGTTAAATCATTCGGAATAGATTCACCATTTTGGTTAATGTCCTTAACCATGAAAGTGCCAGATGCTGTTCCATCACTTACCCAGAGTTCCCGTCCATTGCTACCATCATCAGCTTGAAAATAGAGAAGTTTTTTAAAAGTGGACAATTTTTTTGGAGGATATGTATTTGACGTTAATTTCTTAGGAAGATTTTCGTTAGATGCTAAATTATGGGGGAATCCATCACCAGACAGGTTTATATCTTTAAGCATCATTGTCCCACTGCTAGACCCGTCACTTATCCAAAGCTCATAGCCATTTATACCATCATCAGCGCTAAAAAAAACAACTTCATTCACCTCGGTTAGTTCTGAAGGAGATGAATGGCCTGACATATTTATATCCTTGATCATCACCGTCCCCTGAGCAGTTCCATCACTCTTCCATAATTCATATCCTTCAGTTCCATTAGTACCAGTAAAGATAAGCGTGTTTTCAATAGAGACCGATGAGTATGTAATGGTAGTTGCCAGAGGGGCTAATCCTGGATTGATATCCTTGACCATAAATGTTCCTTGAGTGGTGCCATCTGATTTCCATAGTTCCCGACCATGACTGCCATCATCTGCGATGAAAAAAACTGCGTCATTTACTTTTATGAACTTCGAGGGGAATGAATCACCTGATGGATTTATATCTTTGACAAGTTTTGTGCCATCTGTTGAACCATCAGATTTCCAAAGTTCACGCCCATGAGTTCCGTCATTACCAGAAAAGAAATAGGTTTCGATATTATCAATGTCAGGCGTATTATCAGTGTCATTTCCAGATGTACCACATGATAAAATTAAAATTGACATTACAAAAATAATTAATACTGATAGTCCTCTAATACTCATAGCATCAAATAGATAAGTTTAAAGATCAGAATCACAATTAATCGTCTCTGTAGTATATAAAAGTGTTAAAGGTTTGTCGTTTTTAGATGTTTTAATAATATGAAATGGTTGACTAAATGCTTGAGTAACTGCGCATCCTGACCCAGCCGCCTGTTGAATTGAATTAATATCGATATTACCATCATTTTCTGCTAATTTATGAATAGTTATAGAATAACCACCTGTAGATTTCATAGTATCTAGTAAAGCTATAAGCATCTCATAATCAAAATTCACTATAGGTAATTCTGGTTTAGGTGTAAGAAGACAGTTATGCTTTATCCAGAATGACTCTAACATTTTTTGTGAATCAATTTTAAAAAGTGTTGCTTCCTGAAGATTTTCGCTAATATCTTCACACATGGTGTTATAACCACTATAAGTTCCCTTTTCCAGCGTTTCAAAGTCAAAATCTGAGTCACTGCCACAACCGTTCATGATAAATGCTATTGTTAGAACAAGTATGATATTAAATAATCTAAATTTATTAATCATAGGGTTGCCTTGAGTCATTTTTAGACATAACTGTTAAGTCTCTGATGGCTGCCATGTAAGACATCTATGTGCTTCAAAGACGATATGTAAATCACAAAACACTCAAAAACAAAGATATCACTGCTGGCAGACATTCAGAGCACTTTTTTGTTAGGTGCTGCTATTTGTTTTTCTTGTGTTTCATCACAGATTTAATTAATTTCCCAAGCTGCTTATCCTTGTGCCTTTTCTCAAGATATGACATTTCATTGTAAATAGATTCCTTGTGCATTTTTATGTAATTCTGGTATCTTTTCTCTGGAAGTTTGCCATTTTCCACAGCACTCAAAACTGCACAATCTTTTTCAACAACATGGGTGCAATCATTAAACTGACAGTTTATTGATAGTTCAGTTATATCTGCAAATGTTTCATCAAGTCCTGCATCTGTCGAAAAGTTGCCGAGTTCCCGCATCCCCGGGGTGTCTATCACCATTGCTCCACAATCTAGCATTATCAATTCCCTGTGTGTTGTGGCATGCCTTCCTTTTCTGTCCTTTTCTCTGACCTGCTTCGTCTTAAATATAGGTTCTCCGATGAGATTATTTAATAATGATGTCTTGCCCACACCTGATGATCCTAACAAGCAGTATGTTGTCCCGGAATTAAGAAGATCCTGTATGTTTTTTAAACCAGAGTCATTTTCATTACTAAATGACATTACATCTAAATGAGGCATCAGCTTCTTTATTTCTTCGATTCTTTCTGTAACTTCGACTGGAGAGAGAAGATCACTTTTGCTTAATAATACAATCGGCTTGATATCACTTTCATTAATCATAACAAGGTATCGTTCAAGCCGTCTCATATTGAAATTATCATCCAGTGATTGGACAATAAATGCTACATCAATATTAGCAGCGATCAACTGAAAATCTATTTTCTTGCCGGGAGCTTTTCGTTTAAGCAAGGATTTTCTCTGTATGATCTCATGGATTATCGAAAAAGTATTTTCATCATAAAAGTTGGCTAATACCCAATCCCCAACTGTAGGATAATCAAGAGGAGAAGCCGTGCTGTATATTATTTTTCCGACCAACTCAGCCAAAACATCACTTTCACCATTGGTTATCATATAGCTGTCTTTGTGAACAGCGATCACTCTAGCTAGCTCAAGCTCTTCCGAATTATCAGCATCAACTTTATCATGAAACCATTCATCAAAACCAAGTTCTTTTATGTTATGCGTTATTATATTCATGATATTATTTTACACCTAACGATAT
>CALZMZ010000044.1 GCA_945788685.1 Thermodesulfovibrionia bacterium
TTTATTCCCTGACTGAACGTTTATTGTCTGATACCGAATAACGTCAATGATACCGGTAATCAGTATTCATCACATTACATCAATACATCTTTAATCCATAAAAGTCATATGGTTATGTCTCTGGCAAAGGAATTGCTTTTATACCTGGCATGTACAGCTTGATAAACAGCATTATCACAACCTCAACCTTAGCGACCTTGAGGGTAATCAAGGCTGGCAGGAAGGGCCACCGTAAGAGTCAGGAGACACCTGATACGTTAAAGGGATGTGACAATAATATGTTAGAAAAGGAGACCTGAAATGACAACTTTAGAACAATTGTCTACAGACCAAAACACACAACAAAACATCAAGGAGGAAGTGATGAGCAATACTTCAGTATCAGTGGGATTTTCAGAAGTACAGAAAAAAGTCAAAAATAAGAATATCAGCCTTGCCGTCGAATGCATTGCTTCGATTTTAGTAGTCTTGACAGGCATCGCAGTATTCAAGTTCACAGGACTCTATGATGGAGTAAATTCAACTATCGGAAAAATTGTCATAGGTACTGTAATTTCATGCTGTTACTTAGCTGTATTCAGACACGCTAAGTACAGAGACAGGTAAGTAAAACCGATACATTATTAATTTTATCGTCGGGGTTAATTCTCCTTGGCTTGCCATGTTCGTCATACTCGCGAAAGTGGGTATCCAGAAATATAAAATTCTACCTGGTTTCTGGATTCCCGATTAACAGCTCTCGGGAATGACAGCAGTTGATACCACGTAGCTTGCAGCGAGGCAGTTCATTAAATTGAAACATTCAAGTCCGGAAATATCAGAAAAGTAAGATCGTCGTTTGGTTCAGGAATTGTTCCGAATCAGTGACTTAAGCCGCTTAACTGCTTCAGATGGAGGAATCTTTTCTGTCTCTTTAGTCTTTCTTGTCTTTACTTCAACAAGTCCGTCAGCAAGGGTCTTTTTGCCGATAATGATATGAAATGGAATACCGATAAGGTCAGCATCCTTAAATTTAATTCCCGGACGTTCGTCCCGGTCGTCCATTACTGCATCAATATTGTTCTCCTTCAGCTGATTATATAAAACTTCAGCAGTATCCTTTATGTCCTGAATGTTGGGATCAAGTGGAATTATCTCCACATCAAATGGTGCAATATTCTGCGGCCATATCATTCCGTCCCTGTCATTGTTCTGCTCGATGGCTGCAGCTGCAATTCTGGCCGGACCAATACCATAGCTGCCCATAATTATAGGATTTTCTATTCCATTTTCATCGAGATAGACAGCCTTCAACGATTTTGAATATTTCGTACCCAGTTTAAAAATGTTTCCAATCTCTATCACACTCTTTTCTATCAAATCAGCACCACATTCCGGACATCCGTCACCCTCCCCTGCAATATGTATATCTTGCCATTCAGGAGTAAAATGCACGCCCGGTTTTAAACCTCTCGTATGAAATCCGGCCCTGTTTGCGCCTGAGATAAACATCCCTTCTTTAAGTGAGATGTCTGCAATCATTTTCAGGTACCTGTTGTGAGGACCGATAAAACCGGCCTCAACACCCAGGATGTCCTTTACTTCTTCTTTTTCTGCGGGCCTGAAATTTCCAACTGTCCTCTGCAGCTTTTTCTCATGAAGCTCCTGGTCCCCCTTCCGTAACGGTCCTCTTTTCTGGAGTTTCAATTTCCTCAAATTCCCATTCTCCATTTTGAACTGGAGGCTGGGCAACAGGTCTTGAAAGCGCAAGCTCTGTATTTGCCGCATAACCGCACTTGTCACAGAGAACAACTGTATCTTCCCCTGCAGGGCTCGGGGCCATAAACTCATGAGCAGTTGCTCCCCCCATCATTCCAGGATCACTGTCGACTTTATAAAATTCAAGTCCGCACCGGCTATAAATCCTGTCATAGGCTTCTGCATGGTTCTGGTAATTTTCCTCAAGCCCCTGTTCATCTTTATCAAAACTGTAGCTGTCCTTCATGATGAATTCACGTGTCCTTAAGACACCGCTTTTCGGTCTTGCCTCGTCTCTGAACTTGGTCTGTATCTGATACCATATCTGGGGCAGGTCCCTGTATGACCTTATCTCCATTGATGCAAGCCAGGTGATGATCTCCTCATGGGTCATTCCGAGACACATGTCCCTGTCTCCCCTGTCCTTCAGCCTGAACATCTCATCACCTATTTCATCCCACCTGCCTGTCTTCTGCCAGATGTCTGCCGGATGAAGCGCAGGCATGGAAATCTCCTGGGCCCCTATGGCATCCATCTCATCCCTGATAATACGCTGTATCCTGTCCATCACTTTCAAAGCAAGGGGCAGATATATGTAAAGCCCGGCCGCAAGCTGCCTTACATAACCGGCACGTAACATCAATATATGGCTGATTGCGTCTGCTTCGGCAGGGGCCTCGCGCAAGGTGGGGATAAACAGACTGGAAAACCTCATATATATCTCTCCTTGAAAGTCTTTAAAGAAAGCTATTTTATCACAGTTATAATGTTTTACCCAAATAAGCAGGGACACTTCATGAAGGAAGTATCCCTGATATATAGCCATGACGTAACCCGCATTATTCCCAAATATTTGAGTCGGTGAGGTAAGCTTAAAATAAGTTTTGAATTCGGCACAATGCAAGATAATATGATCATCCTCTGATGTTGATCAACATACAAAGTGAAGTCAGATGATCTTCTGCTAAAGCCGCTCCCAAAACTTATTTTAAGCTTACCCCACTGGCCGTCTGAATAATATGGGGTAATACTCTATTTCTCCAGGCTGCTCTCAACCTCTTCTTTTCTGGATACAGAGTTCCTCATAAACGTTGGAACATCAAGGTATGATTCTTCTGGCACTTCATCACTTTCATTAACTGCGGTCTTGGACAGCAGCCTGTGTGAGCCTTTGAGAACGCTGGTATCCCTTGATGGCCTCCACCTGTCATAGGAAGTCATTACAGCTTTGGGTTTTTCCTCAAATCCTGTTGCTATGACTGTCAACATAATCTTTTCATCAAGATCAGGATCAATAACAGAGC
Organism: Thermodesulfovibrionia bacterium; assembly: GCA_945788685.1. Taxonomy (GTDB): domain Bacteria; phylum Nitrospirota; class Thermodesulfovibrionia; order UBA6902; family UBA6902; genus CALZJD01. The sequence continues at coordinate 3,042 of CALZMZ010000044.1, forward strand.
CGAAAATAATTTCAGCATCACTGTCAGCCGCGTCCTTGATCAGACTGGCAGCCTCATGGATCTCATGAAATGATAGGGAGGAACCTCCAGTGATGTTTATCAACACGCCTTTAGCGCCATCAATGGAGGTTTCCTCCAACAGGGGGCTTTTAATGGCCATTTTGGCCGCGGCGATTGCCCTGTCTTCACCTTCTGCATGTCCGATCCCCATCAGGGCCTTGCCGCTGTTTGAAAGAATTGTTTTTATATCTGCAAAATCCTGGTTTATAAGACCGGGCACAAGTATTAAATCAGAAATACCTTTTACTGCCTGTCTTAATACATCATTTGCAAGATTCAATGCCTGGAGCCATGGGGTGTTCTTCTCGGTAATATCAAGGATCCTGTTATTGTGAATGATGATTATGGAATCTACATGTTTTCTCAGTTCCTTGATTCCCTGCTCTGCATTTTTGGACCTTTTATTACCTTCAAAAAGAAATGGCCTTGTAACAACTGCTGTGGTAAGGATTCCCTGCTCTCTTGCTACCTCAGCGACTATGGACGATGCACCTGTTCCTGTACCTCCGCCCATTCCGGAAGTAATAAAGACCATATCAGCACCCTTTATCGCCCCTTCAATCAGGTCCCTGTCATCGTGTGCCGCCTGTCGTCCAACCTCCGGATTTGCTCCGGCACCAAGTCCTTTTGTCAGAGAGCTGCCGATCTGGATCCGCTGATGTGCAAGTGATGATTCAAGGGCCTGGGCGTCTGTGTTAACAGCTATAAACTCCACACCCTGCAGACTTGATGCTATCATGCCGTTTACAGCGTTACCGCCACCGCCGCCGACCCCGACGATTTTTATTTTGGCCGCATTATCCTGCACTTCTTCGATCTCGAAAATCTTCATCCTTACCTCCTTGTCCAGTTAAATGTTCTGATTTATACCTTTTATCTGATTTAGTATCTGTCCATTAATTCTGTTCATCCGTGCATCATTCCGGCAGTCCTTTACTTAAACTTACCGCTCATCCACGTCTTTATTTTTGACATTGTGCCATATAGCATATGGTCCCTTTCATAACCATACTCGGGCAGGAACTCTTCTGCACCGTAAATCATCAGTCCCACCCCTGTTGAGTAACAGGGATTGCCGTTAATTCCGGCATCTCCCCCGTTATTCACAGGGCTTCCCATTCTTACCGGCAACTCCAGGATGTTTTCGGCCATCACATCCATGCCCTGCATCAGGACACCGCCGCCGGTAAGCACGACGCCTGAGTTCAGACTCTTCTGCAGGCCTTTTGCTATCAGTTCTTCCTTTATCAGACTAAAAAGTTCTTCTGCCCTTGGCTGCAGTATCTCAACAAGATAACGCCTGGGTATCTTCCTGGTTGTGCTGCCCTCGTCATAACCGATCTCAACCTCTTCATCATCCTTTGTCAGGGTCAAAAGAGTACATCCGTATTTTTTCTTAATATATTCTGCTTCCCGGGTCGAGATTCTCATCCCGATCGCAACATCATTTGTAAAATTATTTCCGCCGATAGCCAGGACAGCAGAGTGGCAAAAACTGCCTTCCCGAAAAAAAGATACTTCTGTTGTACCGCCACCGACATCTATCATTGCCACACCAAGATCCTTTTCATCTTCTGTGAGAATTGCATCTGCAGAAGCAAGGGGCTGGTATACGGCTTCTATAACTTCAAGACCTGCTTTTTTACAGCTCCTTATCAGATTTTGAATTGATGTTGCATCACCGCTTACGATCTGGACATTGGTCTCAAGCCGCACTCCTCCCATGCCGCGTGGATCAGTAATCCCTTCCTGCCCGTTCACGGCATAGCCCTCAGGAATTATATGCAGTATCTCCCTGTCAAAGGGGATTGCAACAGCCTTTGCAGAATCAATTACATTTTCAATCTCTTTCTGACCTATTTCCTTTTCCTTTACTGCTATGACCCCATGACTGGAAATACAATGTATATGTCCTCCTGTAATTCCCAGATGAACTGCGTTTATCTGTATCCCTGTTATCTTCTCCGCTTCCAGCACAGCTTCCCTGATAGCTGAAGCTGAGCTTTCTATATTGGTAACAACTCCCTTTCGAATCCCCCTGGAAGCAGATGTGCCGACTCCAAGTATTTTTATGCTTCCGGGCGCATCTCCATTGCCATTGCCGGAACTGATGATCTCACCTACAACAGCACTGACCTTGGTTGTACCGACATCAAGTCCGACTATCAGTCTTTCATGTTTCATTGCAACTTCCTTTATAAATCCAAAATGCATGTTACGAAGATTTTCCCTTTGCTTTATCCAATGGTTTTACAATTACCGAGTCCTTAAATCTCAGGTCAACATATTTAATGGGTAATCCCTTTTTTCTAATCTCAGGCTCAAGCGCCATCCACCGGTCGAATTTGGCCGAATAATCACCATAGCCGATCTTTATCAGTTCTCCATCCATATTCATTTTAAGGCCGTAAGATTCAACACCAATTTCAATGGTCTCCCTGTCAGCAATTATATTCCTGTCATTAAGAGCACCCACAAGCTTAAGCGCTTCAGCCATGTCCTTTTTCTTCTTGGGATTAATGTTTTTAATTACCGGCAGAAAAGGGACGCCGTCACCTTTTAACCTCTCGAGAAGTTCACCATCACCATCCATAAGGTATAACCGCTTTTTCAAACTCAACAGGGCCATTGGTTCGGCCTCTTCAATTTTTATAAGAAATGTTCCGGGCAGTTGCTTTCTTATGGAAGCACGCTTGATCCAGGCGTTTTGTTCAAGCCTGTTTTCAATTTCCCTGAGACTGATTTTCAGCAGAGGTTCGCCTTTTTCTATATTTGAACTGCTTATAATATCTTCCTTTTCAAGATGATAATTTCCGATAATCTGAATATCATTGACTCTGAACTGATATGTAAGGGCCTTCACCCCGAGGACCGAGGCTGATATAATAACTGCCACCAGAAGGACGATAGTGCCCCTCTTGAAAAAAATGACCGCTTTTTCTCCCCGCCTGTATGCTACCTTGCGTTTCTTTTTCTTTGTCTTCCTGGTTTTAGAGCGCATGCCGGATAATCTCCTCAATAATATCTTTAAAACTCATGCCTTCTGCTTTTGCAATCTTGGGGATAAGGCTTGTCGTCGTCATTCCGGGCAGGGTATTTACCTCAAGAATGTAAGGCGCATTGTCTTGATCAATCATGAAATCCACCCTGCTCACTCCTGAACATCCCAGAGCCATATGTGCTTTTAATGCCAGTGTACGGACGTTTTCATATGTGGCTTCATCAACTTCCGGCGGAATTATATAGTCGGTCAGACCTGAAGTGTATTTGGCCTCATAGTTGTAAAATTCAAGTGAGGGTCGTACTTCAACGCCGCCAAGAACCCTGTCCCCTAAGATCCCTATATGAAGCTCCTTACCCTTAACAAATTTCTCGATTATCACTTTTGCATCAAGCGAAAAGGTCTTTTCCATGCATGGAGCAAGTTCTTTTTCTTCCTTGACAATAGTCACACCTATACTGGACCCTTCTGAGACAGGCTTGACAACCCATGGTAAATCAAATGATGGGGCTGGAAAATCCGGATATTCAAAAACACCTGCCATGTCTGTGTTCTCAGTTTTTGCTTTTCCTTTTTTTGCTTTTTTCAATTTCCTTACTACCATAAATGGTAAAACCGGCAGTCCATGATAGGTAAATATCTTCTTTGATGCTTCTTTGTCCATTGCCAGGGCAGAGGCCAGGACCCCTGAACCTGTATAAGGCACCCTCAATGTCTCAAGCAGTCCCTGTATGGACCCGTCTTCACCGATACCGCCATGCAGCGCAAGAAACGCTATCCTGACTTTTTCCTTTTTAATAACACTGGCAATATCCTTGCCAACATCTATGAGAACAGTGTCATATCCCAATTCCTGAAGGTTCTGATAAATGGCCAGACCGCTTCTCATTGAGATATCGCGTTCAGCTGAAAGCCCTCCCATTAAAACTCCGATTCTCTTTTTCGTAACCAGTCCCTTAGTCATGATTTCACCTTAATCCATAATCCATAATCCATAATTCGTAATTAGTAATTAGTAATTAGTAATTAGTAATTTTTTTATATCTCTCCTACAATATATATCTCAGGTTCAAGGGTAACACCACTGTGTTGCCGGACCCTTTCCCTGACTGTTTTCATCAGTTGCAGAAAATCATTGCACGAAGCGCCACCCCTGTTTATAAAATAATTGGCATGCATCGTGCTGACCTCCATATTTCCCGATTTCATATCCTTGCAGCCTGCATCATCTATGAGTCTCCCCGCAACATCTCCTTCAGGGTTCATGAATACACATCCGGCTGATAATTCACCAAGGGGGTGAGAGTCTTTTTTCTTTGCCATGTATTCGCTTATACGTTTTTTGATCTCTTCCGGATCGTCTTTATTCAGACTTATATTAGCGCTTAATATCAATGATTCATCGGGCAAACCTGATTTCCTGTACGAAAAATCAAGTTTGTCTTTTTCAAGTATTATTAAATGACCTTCTTTGCTCATAATCGCAACAGAGGTGATAACATCCTTCATCTCAGTACCAAAAGATCCGGCGTTCATATAAACGGCCCCTCCCATAAGACCGGGAATTCCGGTCAATGCTTCCAGTCCGGCATAACCGTTTTTCTGAGCATAGTTGATTAATTTTGCAAGAGGAACGCCAGCACCGACAAAGAGCGTTACATCCTGTTCATCAGAATCTTCTTCACTGACATTCCGCTCAGACGAAGTACGGGAATGAACTGCTTCGATGCTTCCAAACGCCTTTAATGATATGGCAAGCCCCTTGATTCCTTTATCACTGACAAGCAGGTTTGTACCTCCGCCAAAAACATGTACAGGAATCTTTTCTTCATTCGCTACAAAAAGAATATTTCTTAATGATAAAGGATCTTCGGGAAATGCCATCACTTCTACAGGCCCCCCTATTTTCAGGGAAGTATGTTCGGACATGGGTTCATTGAACCTCAACTCACCGTTAAAGCCCTGTTTAAGTTTATGTTCCAGATCAACCATTTTCATCTCTTGTCTTCTTTATAATTAAGGCTTATCAAAATTCTTTATTCGTCATTCCCGAGTTTTTTTATCGGGATTCAGTTTTATTAAATTCAAATGCTTCTGGATACCCGCTTTCGCGGGTATGACAATAGCAGTTCCCTCAATGCTTTTACATAAGATTCGGTTTTGATAATGTTTTTCCATATCTTCTGTTTATAAAGCATCATTTGGTTTTTTAGCTCTTAAAAACTCTTCTCCTTCCTTCCATACATCACCTGCTCCAAGAGTCAGCAGGATATCACCGCTTTTTAACTCCATCTCAAGACAGCTCAGGACCTGCGCTCTGTCATTAATATATTCAACATTTACATGTGTATCATTCATACCTCTGTACAACAGATCTGAATTAACTCCGGGCAATGGTTTTTCCCCGGCAGGGTAGATGTCCATTAATAACACCTTGTCTGCATATTCAAAGGCATCGATAAATTCTCCCAGCAGGTCCCTTGTCCTGGAATAACGATGCGGCTGGAACAGAACAACAAGCCTACCGTTATCTGTCGTCCGTCGTTCGTCATTCGTCGTCCGTCGTTCGTCGTTCGTCGCTCGTCGCTCTTCGTTCGTATTCATCGCTTCTTTCACAGCCTTTAACGTCGCCATGATCTCTGCGGGGTGATGTCCATAGTCGTCAATTACATTGATACCGCTAACCGATCCCTTCATTTCAAGCCGTCTTTGAACACCGCTGAAGTTCTTCAGGGCTTTTTGAATGTCAACAATTTTCATTCCAAGTTCGTTTGCTACTGCAACTGCAGCTATACAGTTGCTTATATTGTGCTCACCTGCAAGCGGCACCTCAAAGGTCCCCAGCATTTTTTTATTAAGTTCAGCGTCAAACATGGTATTGAATCCATTGGATCTGATATTTTTTGCCACAAGGTCCAGTCCTTCGCTGACACCGTATGTGATAAACCTTCTTTGCACATCGGGCATGAGTTCTTTCATGTGTTCATTGTCGCCATTTAATATACAAAGCCCGTAAAACGGAACTTTATTAATGAAAGAGAGAAATGCCTTCTTTATTTCATCAATGTTTTTGAAATAATCCATATGCTCTCTGTCGATGTTGGTTACTACTGCAATGGTAGGCGAGAGTTTCAGAAATGACCCGTCACTTTCATCAGCTTCAGCCACAAGAAATTCTCCCTGCCCCAGCCTTGCATTACTCCCTATTCCTTTTAACTTGCCTCCAATAACAACTGTGGGATCAATGGCCCCCTCTCCAAGTACGCTTGCAATCAATGAGGTTGTTGTTGTCTTGCCGTGAGCACCTGCCACCAAAATGGCATATTTAAGCCTGGCAAGTTCAGCCAGCATTTCAGCCCGCGGGATTACCGGTATGGACAGTTTTCTGGCTGCTTCCACCTCGGGGTTGTCAGGAGAGACTGCCGATGATGTCACAACAACATCGGCATTGGTTAAGTTATCCGCATGATGTCCTGTCTTAATATTTATCCCCAACTCCCTTAATCTCCTGGTAGTTTCGGTGTCACGCAGGTCTGAGCCGTGGACTTTATAGCCAAGGTTATTCAATACCTCAGCAATGCCGCTCATCCCGATTCCGCCTATGCCTACAAAATGCACACTTTCGAACTTTTTATACATTCAAATTCCGTTTCTCATCGTCATATTGTCTGTTTATCCGTTGTCTGTGTTCTGTACTCTGTGATCTGTCCTCTTTCTGTTACCTTTTTTTTTAAAAGAACAACAATCAGTTCAATAATCTTTTTTGTTGCCTCAGAACTGCCGAGTGACTGACTGGTGCGTTCCATTTCTCCGATCGCATCCGGATCCTCCAGCAAAAACCTGATCATATCTGACAGTGTCTTGCCGTTCAGTTCCCTGTCAAGCACCATCTGTGCTGCTCCGGCATCCCAGAGTTTTCTGGCATTGATCTCCTGGTGATTGCCTGCTGCATAGGGGTAAGGAATAAGTATTGAGGCCTTGCCGCAGGCAGTTAATTCGGCAAGCGTTGTTGCTCCGGCCCTTGAAATTATCAGGTCTGCCACTGCATAGGCATCTGCCATTTCATATGCAAATGGCAGGACTGTTCCCTTAAAGCCTTTTGAGCTGTATATCTCCTTTACCGCATCAAAGTCTTTTTCTCCTGTCTGGTGTAAAAACTGTACATTCTTTTTAAAAGACTCCAGATACACAAGTGCTTCACCAATCGCATGGTTTATATTGTGTGCACCGGAACTTCCTCCAAATATAAAAATGGTAAAAAGCTCCCTGTCAAGACTGAATGTCTTACATCCCCTGTCTCTTACGCCTTTGAGAATTTCCTCCCTGACAGGATTGCCTGTCAAATACGTTTTTTCAGGCGGAAAATATTTCATGCTTTCATGATATGTAACTGCCACTGAGTCTGCAAATTTCCCGAGTATCCTGTTAGTGAGACCGGGGAGAGTATTCTGTTCATGTATCAATGAAGGAATGCCCATCAGCCTCGCACACAAAACCAGCGGGCCTGAACTGTATCCTCCCACGCCCATTACGAGATCAGGACCAATCTCCTTTAAAATCCTGCGGGAATCCATTAATGACATCGGCAGTCTTAACAGGGACCTGCCGGTGCTGACCAGGTCCTTGCCGACCAGACCTTCAGACCTTATAAACCGGATGTCGTACCCCTCTTTGGGAATGATCTTTGATTCAATCCCTTTGACGGTCCCTACAAAAGTAATCGACACATCAGAAATAGTTTTCTTCAGCTCTTTTGCAACTGCCAGTGCCGGAAAAATATGGCCTCCTGTTCCTCCTCCTGCAATTACTATTCTCATCTCAGCCTTCTTAAATAAGTGTTTCGCAGCGACTGGCCATGTGAGGCTGTGTCCATTTCTACACGTCCGGAATTATTTCTCTGCGCTATATTTAAAAGTATTCCGGCCGCTGCCATATTAATAAGCAGGGCTGAGCCCCCATAACTTATGAAAGGCAAAGGCAGTCCTTTTGTCGGCATCAATCCGGTTGAGACAGCAAAATTAATAATGGCCTGTACACCGATCATCATCGTCAATCCAATGGTAAGGAAATAAACGAAAGGGTCCTCAGTCCCTGCTGCCAGTTTTATACCCTTTAAAAATAACCAGACAAAAACACCAACAACTGTAAACACACCGACCAGTCCCAATTCCTCTCCGATTATGGAAAAAATAAAGTCCGTATGGACCTCCGGAAGGAAGTAAAGCTTCTGCCGGCTTTCCCCCAGCCCTACGCCAAAGAAGCGGCCGCTTCCAAAGGCGATAAAGGACTGGACAAGCTGGAAACCGCATCCAAAGGGGTCCTTCCAGGGGTCTGTAAAACAGATGATCCTTTTCATTCTGTATGGTGATGAAAATATAAGAACATAAATTGCAGGTAATGACATAAGGACCAGAAGTCCCACATGCCTTAATCTTGCTCCCCCGAGAACAAGAAGAATGACCGTAAGAATGCCCAGGCTCATTACAGCCCCAAAGTCAGGCTGATATATGATTAACACCTGAAACAGGAGCATCACGCCAACAGGAATTGCAATACCATATGTGAACTCCCTCATACGGTGAATATTTTTGTCCATATAGTCTGCGAGGAAAAATACCATGACTACCTTTGCAAGCTCTGAAGGCTGAAACGTAGTGGGCCACAGCCTGAGCCACCTTCTTGCCCCGTTTGCTTCAATCCCGATTCCCGGAACAAATACAAGCATCAACATGAGCAGAGAAAACCCCAGCAGCACATAAACAAATGGCCTTATTTTTTGAAAATCAATTTTTGACAGTGTCCACATTGCTGCTATCCCGACGAACACCGTGAAAAGATGCTTCCATAAGTAATGAAAGCCGCTATCATATTTTCTCATGGCCATGAGGGCGGTCGAGCTATACACCATTAATGTCCCTATAAAAACCAGTATGATCACAGGAAATATTATGCTGTGCGTGCCTTTCAGGTTTAAGCCGCCGATCATATGTGTATCTCCCTGCTATCCGTCCCGTCTGCTCTTAATAAATTTATCTTCATAATGTTAATGCGCCATTTCATGTACAGCTCTTTTGAATGCCCTCCCTCTTTCTTCAAAGTTCTCAAACATGTCAAAACTTGCACATCCCGGTGAAAGCAAGACAGTGTCACCGCCTGAAGCCTTTGAGAAAGCAAGTTCAACAGCTTCTTTCAGACCTTCAACTTTATATGTATCAACAGTATCAGCAAAAGATCTCTCAATCTTGTCTTTTGCCTCACCTATCAGAATAAGGGTCTTTACTTTTGTTTTCATCTTCTCTTTTAACATGGTGAAGTCGCTTCCTTTGTCAGTACCGCCCATAATAAGGACCAGATTTTTAAAGCTCTCAAGAGACCTGGCAACAGCCCCGACATTCGTGCCCTTTGAATCATTAATAAAGGTAATACCATCAACTTCTTTAACAATCTCCATCCTGTGCTCCAGCCCCCGGAAACTTTTCAATACTTTTTTTACATGTTCCGGTCTGGATCCTGCCACCAAAGCAATTACAGAAGCAGCCATGGCATTTTCAAGATTATGTGCTCCCTTGATCTTTATTTCATTAACAGGAATAAGTGGGAAGTGGGAAGTGGGAAGTGGGAAGTGGGAAGAATTGGCAAAAATCACTCCGTCCTTCATATAAACTCCTTCGACCATTTCCTTAGTGCTGAAAAGCAGTATCTTTGGTCTATTACTTCTAACTTCCAACTTCTCACTTCTCAGTTGCGTTACGAGCTGATCATCAGCATTTACAATCAGATAATCCTCTTCGGTCTGGTAAGAAAATATGCCTGCCTTGGCATTAATGTAATCAGTCATACTTTCATACCTGTCAAGATGATCAGGCGATATATTGAGTATTGAAGAAATTTTCGGTCTAAATTCTTTTATGGACTCAAGCTGAAAACTGGATATTTCAGCGACTATATAATCAGGAATTGTCTTTGCAGAAATCTGACCGTCCACAAGCATGTTCCTTTGAATTTCCTCTGTAATGGCATTACCGATATTTCCGCCTAGAAGTGTTTTACAGCCTGATTCCACCAGCATAAGATTAACAAGTGTTGTCACTGTTGACTTTCCGTTTGTACCGGTAATACCAATGAAGGGTATTGATGCAACTGATTTCATGACCTGGAATGCCAGCTCAATTTCACTTATGATTGGTATCCCTTTTTCTCTTGCATCATTCAGAGGAGGTATGTTTCCGGGCACTCCCGGACTGATAACGATTATTTCTGATGCTGAAAATGTCTCATGCGGATTACTGCCTGTGATAACCTCTACCGAAGACGGCAGCTGCTTTATCTGTGATTCCAGCATGTTGCGGGGCTTACTGTCAGATATGGACACTCTTGCCCCGAGACCGGAAAGAAGCTTTGCCGCTCCTGTGCCGCTCCTTGCCAGACCGACTATCAGGACTTTCTTATCTTTAAATGTCATCGGCATTATGTCTAAATTATCTTCAACAGTTATCATCTATATTTATCAGTATCTCTTCATCTTACTTTCAATGTTGCAAGGCTCAATAACGCAAGAATTATCCCCACGATCCAGAATCTTACAATTACCTTTGGTTCAGGCCATCCCTTTTCTTCAAAATGATGGTGTATGGGTGCCATCTTAAATACTCTTTTTCCGGTGAGTTTAAAAGATATAACCTGTATCATCACGGAAAAGGTCTCTATTACAAAAATACCTCCGACCAGTGCAAGGACAATCTCCTGCTTTGATATGACCGCAAGTGTGCCAAGGGACCCGCCAAGCCCGAGAGATCCCACGTCTCCCATAAATATATCAGCAGGATGGCTGTTGTACCAGAGAAAACCAAGGGCAGCTCCAAACATGGCCCCGCAAAACACTGTCAGCTCGCCCACGCGGGGCAGATAAAGCACATGGAGATATTTTGAAAACCCTGCATGTCCTGAAATATATATGAGCGCCCCATTTGCAAGACAGGCTATACCGACAAGCCCTATGGCAAGACCGTCAATTCCATCAGTCAGGTTAACCGCATTGGAGGCACCAACAATCACAAGAATCGAAAAGGGTATATAAAACCAGCCAAGGTCTATTAACCAGCTCTTGAAAAAAGGGATACTTAAATTTGCAATATATGGATCTTCTGGATCATGGTAGAACATAAATCCAATTATCAGGGCGAGAACAATCTGGGCCCCGAATTTATACCATCCTTTCATCCCTTTTGGATTTCTCTTGATCGCCTTGAGGTAATCATCAACCAGTCCGATAAGACCAAAGCCTGTTATTGCAAGAAGCATTATCAGAATGAATTTATTGCTCAGATCCCCCCACATCACAACTGACAGCACGACTGACAGAATAATCAGGATACCACCCATTGTAGGTGTACCTGTTTTATCCAGGTGTGTTTTGGGTCCATCATCTCTTATATACTGGGTCATGCTGAGTTTTCTCAGTTTCTTAATTATCCAGGGGGCCAGGATAAAGGTTATGAGCAGTGCGGTAATCACGGCAAGTGCAGCTCTGAATGTAATGTATCGGAATACATTAAAGGGTGAATACACGTCCTGGAATGAATAAAACAGTTTATACAGCATCTTTCATGTCCTTTATGATCTTCTCCATTGACATGGAGCGGGATCCTTTTACCAGTATTGTGTCATTCTTCCTTGCTATCCCTGAAATTTCCTTTCCGGCATGTTCAGCATCATTGAAACAGTAAATATCAGGGGCATTGTTAATGCCTCTGGCGTTCATGCACTCTCCAGCAGCCAGGCCCATTTTTTCACCCACAGCAACAAAGACATCGATCCCCATATCAATTATTATCCTGCCGATCTCACGGTGGGAATCATCGGTAAATGTGCCCAGCTCAAACATGTCACCAAGCACAGCAACTTTCCTGCCCCCTGATCCTAATCGAATCAGTTCTGACAGAGACTCTCTGGTGGATGAAAGGTTTGCATTATAAGAATCATTAATAATTGTCACTCCATGTTCTTCTGTTACTTCAAACCTCATTGGAAAGGCAGAGTAGTTTTCAAGCCCTGCCTTTATATCTTCCATCTCCATACCCAGAGAATAACTGACAGCAGAGGCTGCGAGGGCATTGTAAATATTAAACAGACCATGCACTCCAAGACTGACCCGGACTTTTCCTTTACCAGCACATTCCAGTTCAAAATCAGTTCCCTGATCAGTCGGTTTCATATCCCATGCAGTCACATCAACATTATGTGACGTGCTATCATAACTGGTCTTTTTCAGGGCAAAGGTGATTATTCTTCCCATATAATTCTTCATCCCGTCCAAGCCCTGCATCAGGAACATGTCATCAGCATTGACAACAGCAATGCTTAATCCATCAATAATTTCAAGTTTTGCTGCCCTGACAGCTTCATAGCTGCCAAGCATTCCGAGATGAGCAGCTCCAATATTGGTGATTACCCCGTGGCTGGGCCTTGCTATTTCACAAAGCTTCCTGATTTCGCCTGAAGCATTCATGCCCATTTCAAGCACTATCATTTCATCATCAGGGGCCAGTTTCACCAGACTTAAAGGCAGGCCAATGTGGTTGTTCAGGTTTCCTTCATTCTTTAGTGTCTTATATTTCATTGACAGGATCGAATAAAGCATCTCCTTTGTCGTTGTCTTGCCGTTACTCCCAGTGACAGCAATAACAGGAATATCTCTCTCCTCCCTCAGCCAGTGCGCCAGATCCTGCAATGAACGGAGAGTATTACCAACATATATAAGTGCTTTCCCTCTCGGGATGACATCGGGTTTTGTGTCTACAACAGCTCCGCTGCCCTTTTCAAGGGCATCTTCGAGAAAATCATGTCCGTCAAACCTGTCCCCTTTTATGGCAAAAAAGTCACCTTTACCCGGTCTAGTTACCAATTTCCCTTAATATTTTTATTAATACTTCCCTGTCACTGAAGTGATGCCTTATTCCCTTAATTTCCTGATATTCCTCATGCCCCTTGCCTGCAACCAGTACTGTGTCGCCCTTTTCCGCCATGAGGACTGCATACCGGATCGCCTCTTCCCTGTCAGATATGATGCTGTAGTCCTCACTGCTGATTCCTTTCACTATGTCTTGTATGATTTCTTCAGGGTCCTCTGATCTCGGGTTGTCCGAGGTGACTACAACATGGTCACTTAATGTGTCAGCTGCGTGGCCCATCAGGGCCCTCTTTGACCTGTCTCTGTCTCCTCCGCATCCAAATACGGTAATAACCTTTTTCTCTGATATCAGCCTTGCTTCTTCAACAAGTTTTTTCAGTGCATCTTCTGTGTGTGCATAATCAACTATGCACCTGAAGTCCTGGCCTTCATCTATGGTTTCGAAGCGGCCTTCAACAGGCATGGCCTCTGATATACCTTTTCTGATGAGCTCCCGGCTGATTCCAAGCGAATGGGCTATACCTATTGCCAGCAGAATATTGTATACATTCATTCTTCCTGTCAGTGTTGACCGGACTCTGAATCTGCCTTCGGGAGTGCATGCATCAAATGCAAGTCCATATGTAACAGACTTGCCATTGTCCCGATCACTTTTTTCCCCGATGTCAATCTTCTCGGCCCTTACCATCGCATCCTGCTCAATGCCGCACGTTATAACATTGCAGTTGAGGGTCTGTGCGAACTGTCTGAGCGCAGGATCGTCCACATTTAATACAGCAGTTCCCCTGTCCTTGAGATAAGAGAACATTCTGCTTTTTGCCTGAAAATATTCGTCCATGGTTATATGAAAATCCAGATGGTCCTGTGTGAAGTTTGTAAAAGCAGCCACATTAAAAAAACAGCCTTCTATTCTTTTAAGCGTCATGGCATGTGAAGATACTTCCACTACCGCATATGTAATGTTATTGTTCGCCATTTCATTCAGATATCTCTGGAGATCAAGTGACTCCGGAGTGGTATTAACTGATGCCAGAGGCTGCTTTCCTGTCATGTAACAGATAGTGCCGAGCAATCCTGAACTATTGCCTCCTGCATCAATGATGCTCTTTGTTATAAAACTTGTTGTTGTTTTACCGTTTGTACCGGTAATCCCGATTAAGGACAGACGGCTGGAAGGATGTCCATAGTAAGCAGCCGAAATAAGGGCCAGGGCTTCCCTGCTGTCGGAAACCTCAATAAACGCAGTCCTGCCCTGTGCGGCAAGATCAATTGCGCCTGTTTTTTCTACTGCATACTCCGTAACGATGGCTACAGACCCCCTGTCTATTGCATCTTTTATAAAATCATGACCGTCAAATTTAAAACCTTTGACAGCTACAAATAAAAAACCCGGTCCGACTGATCTTGAATCATAGGCAATACCTTTTATATCCGAGGTTAATGGTCCTGTTGTATTTTTTATTCCAAGCCCCTTTATCAGGCTTTGAAGAGTCATTTATCCCGTTAGAACTGCTGACAATATCATTATTTGTTTTCTCATATAGCCTCATATATTTAATGCAGCAATTTCATGTCCCGATGTGTACATGCTCTAACGGGATTTACTGACAAGGACAATCTGGTTTTCATCTCTCTCCATTGGTACGTTCATATATGCAAAGGTATGTTCAATAATATTTTTAAAAACAGGCGCTGCAACAACTCCACCATATGATTTTCCCTCTGGCTCATATATAACGACAATCAGTGCGAGCCTGGGATCATCTGCCGGTACAAATCCGACAAAAGAACTGATATATTTGTCTTTGGAATAACGCTTCTTCTTGTTATCAAATATCTGGGCAGTACCGGTTTTGCCTGCAACGAGATTACCCTGGATATAAGCCTTTGTTGCTGTGCCACCCTGTTCCACAACTGTCTTTAAAATATCAGTGACTTTTTCTGCAGTTCTTCCGGATATGATCTGTCTCTCTGCTTCCGGTGTTACGCTTTTTATGATCTGACCCGCAGGAGAGATAATGTCAGAGACAATATAGGGCTTCATTAACTTACCGCCGTTCGCAACAGCTGCATAGGCCCTTAAAATCTGTAATGGTGTCACCCCTATTTCCTGGCCTATTGACAACGCAGCCAATGATGTCCCTGACCAGTTCCCGGGATCTCTTAATATCCCCCTGACCTCACCTGGAAAATCTATTCCTGATTTTTCACCAAATCCGAATGCACGTATGTATTTATAATATTTCTTCCCGCCCAGCTCCATGCCTATCTGCACAGCCCCTACATTCGATGACCTCTGTATTACCTCCTGGAATGTTAAAATGTCATTCCTGTGAAGGTCCCTTATCCTTTTACCGCCAACAACTATATATCCTTTTGATACATCATATTCATCATTGAGTCTGACTATTCCCTCTTCCAGGGCGGCAGCAGCAAGAACTGTTTTCAGCGTTGACCCAGGTTCAAACAGATCAGTAAGTGCCCTGTTGCGTCTCGCATAATTCTTTGACTTGCCGGCAGCGTTGGGATCATAATCAGGCCTGTTTGCCATGGCCAGGATTTCACCTGTTGATGGATCCATCATTATGGCTGCAGCGGCCTTTGCTTTCCATTTTTTCATGGCATCGGCAAGTTCCCGCTCTACAATGTACTGAATGCGTTCATCAATTGTTAACAGAAGATTGTTGCCTGACAAGGCTTCTTTGACTTCATTAAACAGCCTGTTACCGCGGGCATCTGTTCCCACAGACATATTGCTGACTTCGCCCCTCAGGAATCTGTCATACTGAAGTTCAAGGCCTGAAATGCCCTTGTTGTCAATATTGGTAAAACCGAGAAGGTGGGATGCAATTCTCTTTTTGGGATAAAAACGTTTGGATTCAGACAGAAAACCAAGCGCTTTGTAATTATATTTCTTTTTGAGAAGGTTGACCTTGCGAACATTGTCCAGGCCCATCTTTCTTTCAAGCCATATAAAGTCCTTGTTTTTCTTTTTCAGCAGGGTCCTGTTCAGTTTCTTGGATGATACCTTTATTAAGGGGGAGATATTTCTGGTCAGACCCCTTGTATCTTCAATTTTGGATGGCACGGCATAGAGCGACTCTGTCTCTATGTTTGCTGCCATCTCTTTCAACTTTCTGTCCCATATGACCCCCCTCTGCGGCTTAAGTGTCTTTTCCCGCATATACTGCTGGGATGCCCTTTCAGAGAGTTTTTCATGGTCAACAACCATAAGATCTGCAAGGCGGAAAAGAATTACTGCAAAACCGAAAAAAACTATTGTAATCAGGACTATGCCTCTTTTTTTGCTTTTTTGCAGAGGGATCTTAACAGGATCTTCGTCCCACAGCTTTCTCATTTCCACTTTGCTGGAGTTCTTCTTCCTCATTATTTTTATTGTTTTTTCATCACATGCATATAACTAGAAATCATCTTCATCCCAGAAAATTATAATTTTCATATTTAGTCGATTTCCTATAATTTATGGTTAATAATATGTAACCTGCTTATTTCATGGATGCTTTATATGGAGCAGCAATAGAACTCCTTTTCACATAATACACATTGTATCTCTCTGGCATTGTCATACCCAGCCGTTTTGTTGCTACCTTCTCTATCTTCTCGGTAGAGTAATTGCTTGCCCTCCTGGCAACCATCATTTTTCGCTCACCAATCAGATCAGCTTTAATACTGTCCAGTTCTCCCAGCTCATATTTAAGATTAAGAACTTCAGCCCTTAACCAGACAATGGTAAAAAGGCAAAAACCAAGATAGACTATAACCCCTAGTTTCAGAAAGTTACCTTTTTTGTGCCTCTTTGCTCTTCTTGCTGTCATATTTTTTCAGCCACCCTCAGTTTTGCGCTCCGGGAAGAAGGATTTTCTTTTTGTTCTTCCCTGCGCGGTATTAATGGTTTTTTTGTGATGATGTTAAACAGCCCTTCTTTTGCAAGTTTTTTATATGCATTTTTTACAATCCTGTCTTCCAGGGAATGATAAGCCAGGATGCAAAGCCTGCCCTTTTTTTTGAGGATATACGCTCCTTCGTTTATGACTGCCGCAATCTGTTCCAGTTCCCTGTTCACCTCTATCCTCAGGGCCTGAAATGTCCTTGTTGCCGGATGAATTCTCTGTTTTCTGCCGATGGACTTTTCAATAATGGACGCCAGCTCCCTGCATGACTGGATCCTCTTTTTGTCACGCGAATAAATAATGGCTCTGGCAATTCTTCTGCTTCGTCTCTCCTCGCCGTACTTCCATATAATGTCTGCCAGCTTCTGCCAGTGGTAGGTATTTATAATTGTTTCAGCTGTCAATTCCTGTCTTCTATCCATTCTCATGTCAAGAGGTTCGTCCTTAAGAAAACTGAATCCTCTCTTATCTGACTTCATCTGAAGAGTCGAAAAACCGAGATCAAGAAGAATACCGTCTACTTCACTATAGCCCAGATTTTTTACAACAGATTTGATATTTGAAAAGCTGTCCCTGATTAAGTGGACATTGTCATACTCTTTTAACCTTGCACCCGCCAATGTCAGAGCCTCATCATCTCTGTCAATTCCTATGAGTACACATTTGCCGGCATTTTGAATAATTCCTTCTGCATGTCCGCCTAGTCCGAGTGTTGCATCAACATATATTCCGGATTCTTTTAAAGCCAAGTTCTCTAAAACCTCCTCCCTCATGACCGGGATATGTACTATTGCCATCTACAGCCCAAGATTAATAAACTCCTCCTTAAAAGCCTGCCTGTCAATTTTTGAAGGATCAGCAACTCCTTCCAGTTCACCCTTGTCCCATATCTCTATCCTGTTTCCAAGTCCGAGTAAAACCACATCACCATTCAGTCCCGCATCTACTCTCAGTGCTGGAACCACGGGCACCCTTCCCTGTTTGTCTACATCGCACTCAACCGCTGATCCAATAACCCTTCTCATGTAATATTTAATTGCATCTGATGTCTGAGGCATTCCATACACTTTGTCCAGCAGCTTCTGCCACTCATCTGCAGGATAAGCACTCAGACACCTGTCAAATATCTCATTTGTTATAATTAATTTTGATGAATGATTTGAAGAAAGGATCTCACGAAATGGAGCAGGAACTAATAATCTGCCCTTTGAGTCTAGAGACTTATAATGTTTTCCCGAAAAACCCGGCACTTTTCCTCCACTATTAACCACTTTCTACCACTCGTACACAAAAGTATATGTATGTAGAAGGTTCTTGTCAAGAAAAAAATGCCATTATTTTATACACTCCATATTTTGTGCTGTTAATTTTCAAAACATACTACCTGTTGTATAGAATGCTTTTTATTCTCTTATCAATAAAATTCACCAATTCCTGCCATTAATTATTGGGCCTCACATGAAATAAATCACATGAGAGAAAATGATTGTACTGAAAGTATAAGCAGACACGTATCCAGGGGAGCGTGTCCCTGAGCTTGCATATGCAATCTTCCTTACGGTATCCTCAAAAGAATGATCGATCCGGTGGAAAGGTTTTTAAATTATCTGACTGTTGAAAAAGGACTGTCGGCAAATACTCTTGAAGCATATAAAAGAGACATCAACAAGTTCCGAAAGCATATTGAGGATGCCGGAAAAAAAATAACCCGATTCAAAAGACCAGATATTACCTCATATATAAACTTTCTCCGTGATTCTGGAAATCAGACTTCCACAATTGCAAGAAACATAGCTTCCATCAGGGGACTGTGCCGGTTTTTTCTCATAGAAGGTATTATCAGGGAAGACCCTGTTGAAAACCTCGCTACTCCCAAAGGCTGGAAAAAAATTCCCAGAATCATTGGATCTGATGAGGTCACTGATCTCCTTAATAAACCTGTTGGAAAAAATCTCTCACTCAGGGACAGGGCCATGCTGGAAATTATTTACTCATCAGGGCTACGAGCAAGTGAAGTCATAAACATAAAAATGGGAGATATAAATTTTGAAGCAGGCTTCATCACGGTAACAGGAAAGGGGTCCAAGGAGCGTGTTGTACCTGTAAATGAAGCAGCATTGGAAACAATAACTGACTATATTGAAAATTCACGGCCTGAAATTCTAAAAAAACGGACCAGTCAATATCTTTTCATTGCGAAAGGTGGCAAACCCATGACCAGACAGCGTTTATGGCAATTACTCAAAACGTATGCATCAGGATTATCAGAAAACATATCACCCCATACTCTGAGGCACTGCTTTGCCAGCCATCTGCTTGACGGAGGCGCAGATCTGAGGGCCCTGCAAAAAATGCTGGGGCATACAGATATATCAACTACGCAGATTTACACCAAGGTCACGCCTGAACGGCTGAAGAAAGTCCATAAGGATTTTCATCCACGCGGCTGAAATTAGTCTGCTTTATTCAAGTAACGATCACTTATTCTGTGATTACAAATGTTCTTAATTCTACAAGGCAATCTTTTCCAATAAATAATTAAACCTGTTTTCAATGTAATATTTACGAACATCACTTTCCAGTATAGACCCCAGCTTTACTTTGAAATCCTGCGCCTTAAATCCATTTACCCGTTTTTTCAGTCCGGAAATCTGCTCTTCCTTTAACTCCGGCAGACTGATCCCTTTCCTCAATAAAAACTCAATATCAAAGCCATCCCGTATTTCTCCCCTATCCAGCAGCGCATTAATTTTATTTTTCATGGTCTGTTCCAGTGTGTGAGCTCTTATGATCACCTGTTTATTGCTGTATGTTGAATATGCTATTCTCTCCTGAAAATCAAAATCTTTCAGCTCTTTTCTTATTTCGATTTTGAGTCGTTTCGGATAATTTCCGGACCGGATCTCAAACAGGAGGGTATAGTGCTTAATCAGGGCATCAGTAATTTCATATTCTTTTTCAAGAATGTTACTAAACTTATTAAAATAGTCTTTCACAGGGATTTTTTTTATGAACCAGAAGTCAAGGTCTATAGAATATCTTTTTAATTCATAGCACAGTCTAAGCATTGTTCCCCCGCCAAAAACCAGAGGTTCAAGGAGCCTGCTGTTCTTTAGCATCTCCAAAACTTCTATCTCAAAAATTTCATGTTTTGCGAAAATGTCCATTTTTGTTCAATAACTTTTGAGTTTTTGCAGGGAATCTTTTTCCCAGTTTCCTTATCTCATTTCTATTAATCTTACCGAAATCTATGGAATCAATATCAAAATTGTACCGGCCAAGAGACGTCAGGTAAAGAGCGTCAAGAAAAGCCTTTTCAGGAGTAGCAATAAAGAAGTCTTTATCTTTCTTAAATCCAGAGTACAAGTCTGCGCCTATCTTCGTAAAGTTAAAGACTGTACTGTCTACTTCTTTCTGTATAGTCCTTTTAACAGCAACAGACTCGATGAACTCCCTCTGCATCTGAGTCGTAATTTCATAATAATCCAGCGCTGTCATTAAAGATATGTATGAGGGCACCTGAACCAGATTCGCCAAAGCGAATTTATCCTCTCTTTCGAGGACGTTCCATTTTTCTTTTAGAATATAGATATTTCTCTTAAGCTTGACCAGCAGTCCCTGATTCACATATCTGTTTGCAGAAACCCGGGCTGATGGCAGTGTGATTGACAGCGCCCTGGAAATTTCTTCATAGCCAAAATATAATTTATTGATTTTATTTAATTCAAGAATTTTCATTAAGTATAGTAAATTAACAGTTATGTTAATTAAATATATCTGACTTAATCGCTTTTGTCAAGGAAGTAAAGCAGTACAAGGCCGGCAAGCCATTGTTTGTCAGAGGATCACTTCCAGCAAGTCCGCCAGTCTCTTTGCCATTCTGGTCTGGGCAAAAAGACCTGACAGAAAACACACGCCAAATGGAACAAGGAAAAGCGCGCTTATTGCGACTGTCATCCTCATAATGCGAATGAATTCTATCATGAAAATCGAAACTGTGCTTTTAGAATATCAAGGTAAGATATTTACGTAAATCAGATATATGAAGATCACTTCTCTTGCCACGTGTGACTTATATTTATTAATAACGTTGAAATTATAGCATTCTTGGCGGTAAACCCATGACCAGACAGCGTTTATGGCAATTACTCAAAACGTATGCATCAGGATTATCAGAAAACATATCACCCCATACTCTGAGGCACTGCATTGCCAGCCATCTGCTTGACGGGGGCGCAGATCTGAGGGCCCTGCAAAAAATGCTGGGGCATACCGATATATCAACTACTCAGATATATACAAAGGTCACACCCGAAAGATTGAAAAAGGTCCACAAGAATTATCATCTCAGCGGCTAGTTAATAACTAATATGGCTTTATCCAGAATTGCTTTTTTAATAATGCAGATACCGGGCTAAGAGGAAAACATTATAAAAAGCGGGTAAAAGACTTTACCGGCCCTCTTCTATTCAGTAATCTGTCTTAAACAGTCAGATCAAAATTCTACCATCCCACATTAATAGCAACCAGATGCCGTCTGTCGTCATCCTGTCCGGCATAGGCACCGAGCTCCTCGGCATATGTAACATAATTAATGTCTACTACTGTCAGACACAGG
>CALZMZ010000045.1 GCA_945788685.1 Thermodesulfovibrionia bacterium
AGACTCTGCTAAGATAGACCTCCTCTACCAGTCTACGAGCTGGGAGTACATCCAGTTCCTGTATCTGGCGAATGACGGCTCTGTTCCATTCCTGGCGAGCGAAGGCATGACAATGCTCGAGGCATGGCTGAACACCGGTATGTCATATCCTCATGTCATGGCTTCGACGATATGGCGTGAATGAGCGACATATACATCTACTGAGCCAGACTTTCACATAATATCATTAATGTTGCTCCTTCTAATATTTTTTATTTTATTTATAGCAGAAACCACTGATGCATGACATGAATCATGTTTTCATGCATAGTGATAGTTTGTAAATACTAAATCGTGTCAAGTCAAATCAGTCACTGCTGTCATGCATTCAAGTGCGTTGACATGTTATACAATTTAATTTAACTGGTTTAAAGCATGTTCAAACATCCTTGCTTTTTCCTCAACAATTAATCCATTTAGCACAACAAGAATATTGTCCTTTTCAAACGTCCAAGAATAAAGTTCTCCTTTTGAATTTTTCTTTAGATAATATTTTTTTATCCTTTCCATGCTGCTTTTTATATTAAAGCTAAAAATATTGCCTGCCCATTCTTTCTTAAGTGATGGTAAGGTAAATTTTATGGCTTGATTAGCATACGTAGGTAAGTAATAATAGTCTAAATGGTTCAGTGGTTCTGAGTTATTAATTCCCAAGCCAGCTATATTAAATATCTTGACTACATCTTTCGTTGACCATTTATACTCAATAAAGATATTTGGTCTCGGCCGTGGCATAATTATTGGAGGAGTAAATCTAGATTGAGGTCTACTGAATCCTGATGGCGGCGGTGCAAAAGCCTTATTTATATATCCTAATGTTAAAAGAAAAGTGCTTGCGAGAAAGAGAATAATAAAAATCGATTTTATGCTATTCATTTTTTATTATGTTGGTTGTATAACAGATATTAGGTAGAATGTTGCATATTCAATAATGCTACAGTTTACTAATATATAATAAGTGACAATGTGCGATATTACTTATTGGTAACTATTGATTAACAAAATAATGGAAATAATTGTCAGCTCTCAGGAATCCCCATGTATCTATTATTGTGAACGACCTGTTCATGTCAAGGAAAATATGTAACACGCCTCATCTAAGCACTGATATTCATTTGAAATATTCAGTGGTGTGGTTTAAAGCTGATTTGAAGACTCTTAGATATAATCCTCAATTCAGAAATTTTCACTTTATGTGAAAACCAACACCTACATCTTCCGGTTTATTATCTCTTCAACCGCTCCTGACCAGACAACATACCCCTGCTGACTTATATGGACCCCGTCTTCCAGCAGATACTCAGTAATGACTCTGCCCTTTGTATCAATAAACCTGTCATACATATTCAGCCATTCTGTCCCTGTCTCTTTTACAAGCCCATAAAGCGCCCTGTTCACTTTCTTAATAGTTTCATTACTTATAAATTCCATATTCACCGGTAACAGGCTGCATGCCGTAATAACCGCACCAGGATAGAGCGACTGCAGTCTTTCTATGACCACTCTGTAAAAGCCGATAAAGTCATCATCGCCCATTGCAATATTATTTATCCCTGACATGATGAAAACCCTGTCAGCATCGGGAGAGAATTCTTCCATCATTGTGACCCGGGAAAACAGTCCCTGCACAGATTCTCCGGCTACCCCGAAATTGCCGATCCTGTGACCGGGGAACCTCTCCTGCCAGTCAAAATACTCAATAAGGGAATCTCCCAAAAAAAGTATATTCATATTTTTCTGATCATGTTTTTTTCTATTATTCTCAGAATCGATACGATAATATGACTGATGACCTGTCCTGATTTAGTATGGGCTGAATTGACAGTCGAGGGTCCCCATCTTGCCGGTTCAATCTACATACTGCTTTACCTGTGAAATATCCGAGCGCAGCACCCATAAACACATCTGATGCCCAGTGCTTATCATCGTTCATTCTTGACCAACCGACCAGAGAAGCAAGGCCATATGCCAGCGGCGGGATTATTAAATTGTTTTTATATTCTGTCGCTATTGGTGTTGCTATTGAAAATGCCAGAGAGGTATGTCCGGAAGGGAATGCGAGACTATCACCGCCGCCCCACGGGCCATCCCACGTGTCATACGGATCTCCTGTATTTGGTCTGCGTCTCTGGAATGAGTATTTCATTACCTGAGTAAAGACACCTGTTATCACTACATTTTCTATAGTCAAAAGAGCGGTACGCTGTGCTTTCACGTTTTTGGTAACATGCCCGACAGCATAAAAAAGAACGAGCGGCGGTAAAACATTCTTTCCATCCCCGAATCGCTCTGCAAACTCTGATACATCATCATGACGGTTGTCCTGGATCCATTCATGTATCTCTTCATCAAGGACATACAGTCCCAGTGTAACACCAGCAACTAATGAGGCCTTAAACCAGTTTTTTTTGTCCCACCTCAAAGGAGACGTAACTATATCTCCTGTATCCGAGAAATAGCCCTTGAAATATTCCGCGTTAAGGCTGATTTTTTTATTATCCGTCACACGTTCATCCCGGGCAGACACCTCTTTTGTAAGGCCGGAAACAGTCAACACGGCAACAAGCAGAAATGACGCAATTAATCTGACCACTACATCCTCCCTTGATTATCCATACAGGCAAGTCGGTATATTATGCATGAGATCTGAAGGCTTGTAAACAGCAGCAGATTTATTCAGGGAAAAGAGGTAGAGGATGTTGATAGGGGACATGGCTGAAGTTAAAAGATTGGGCTCTTTTTTGGGTGGGATATCCTTTTAACATCAATATCAACATCCTCCTCTTACTTTTTATCAGCAAATGTCCGGGTTGTCAAGAACTTTTATTCTAATAACAGGATATTAATTTCTTATGGTGTGACTGCATAAAAAAATATCAGATAATTCATTGTTTAAAACAGTATAACAAAAACTTATTACTGGGCCGATACTCCGCCGGATACTATGAAAGCCATTATATCACCGCTTTCCGCAGATATCGGTACTATCTGTTCTTTGGGTACAACCAGCAGATTACCCGCAAAATTATATGATTGAGGCAGGTACACAGCTACCTTGTCGGAAAACCCTATATTATCAAGGCTTTCCCTGGTTACAAATCCAATGACCTGGACATGACTGTCCGGTGACAGTGTGACCAGAACCGGTTTATCAAAACTCTTTTTGTCACCAACAAAAGCGCCAATCAAGTCCTTTACAGAAGAATAAATCATTTTTACAAACGGCAGTCGGGTAAATATCCTGTCAACAAGTCCAACCAGTTTTTTTGTAATGAAATTTGAAGAAATAAACCCGACTATTGTTATGGATAAAATCGTAACTATAAACCCCATACCGGGCACACTGAATCGAAATATACTGTCAACCTTTGTAAAGATTACATAAACAACATATATAGTTGCCACTACAGGAATAAGTACAAGCAGCCCTTCAAAAAAATACCTCGTAAATCTTTTCATATAAACCTCCCTGGAGAAATGGGTAATAGGTTCTGGGTTATAGGTAATGGGTAATGGGTCATAGGTTATTAGTTATTGGTTGTAGGTTGTTAGTTACCTATCACCCATCACCCATCACTCGTCACTCGTCACTCGTTACGCGTCACGTGTTACGTCTTTTCCTTCTAATTGCGTTAATATAACCCTGATGAATTCAAAAAGCAAATCAGCATTAACTCTCAAGATCGAGCGTCCTGCATACGGCGACATCTCCATCAGCAGACATAATGGAAAGATTGTTCTTGTCAATGGAGTGTTCCTTGCCGGAGAATCTGTGGAAGCTGTTATTGATAAGGAAAAGAAGGATTACATCTCTGCTTCTGTTTCAAAACTGCTTGAGTCTTCTCCTGAAAGAACCGTGCCTGAATGTGAATATTATGGGAACTGTGGTGGATGTCATCTGCAGCATATCCCTTATGATCTTCAGGTACAGTTAAAAGAGGATGTGCTTTCTGATTGTCTGAAACGGATCGGGAAAATTGACATTGAATTATCTGACCCGCTTATTCCTGAATCACCGTGGCATTACAGAATGAGAGGTCAGTTTAAAGTATCAGGCCGTCAGATCGGTTTTTACAGGGGGAAAACACGAGAGGTGGTGGATATAGCACGTTGTCCCCTGATGACCCCGGGAATCAACAGCTTTTATCAAAAAGCAAGAGACATCACCAGGGCAAACAAAATGATTAGAGAAATCCATATAGTCCTGGGAGACAGCGCTGTTGCCCTGGTAAAGTTATCTGCCGGTCAGGAAACAACCCCGGGCCTGGAACAACTGGCCGTCCAGTTTACAGAAGAGGGTTTTTCAGGGGTTATTATGATAAATAAAGACAGGGAAAGCTTTGGATACGGCAGGACATATGCAACCCTGGATCTTTCAGGATTAACATACCTGGTCTCTCCATCGAGTTTCTTCCAGAGCAGCTGGGAACTTAATGTCCGGTTAGTTGATCATATAAAAAACGCTTTAGCTCCCCTGTCCGGCCATGAGATACTGGACCTTTATGCAGGGTCAGGGAATTTTTCCCTGCCTTTCTCAGATGCAGACAGTATAGTGGCTGTTGAAGGAAATAGATCTGCAATAGAAATTGGCAAGCAGAGTGCTGCCATGAATGAATTAGGAAATATCTCCTTTATCAGGTCCGATGCTGAAGAGTATATGACCGATGATCAATTCGATATCGTGATCGCAGACCCGCCCCGTTCAGGGCTTACAGGCAAAGTGATAAACAATCTCTTATCAATGCTGCCGGAAAGGATCGTTTATATATCCTGCAATCCGACCACACTGGCCAGAGACCTGATAAAACTTTCTGAGAAGTATGACATTGAATCTGTCAGGCTGGTGGATTTCTTTCCCCAGACCTATCATCTGGAAGCACTGGTCTTTTTATCACTGCGATAGAAATTCCTTTATCCTCTCTACTCCGATCTTTAGCTTTGCTGTCTCCTGAGTATATGCAAGCCTTACATACTGGTCAGTACGGTTGCTGCCAAAGTCAATACCCGGAGTTATGGCAACTGCCTTTTCATCAAGAAGTCGACGGCAGAACTCCATTGAGTCACTACTGTATCTGCTTATATCTGCCCAGACATAAAATGCACCGTCAGGAGCTGCATCAATTGTAAATATTTCCTTCAGTTCATTATAAAGAAAATCTCTTCTTTCCCTGAATGTATTTCTCACATATTCGAGATGATTCATATCAAAGGCCTCAAGAGTCGCATGCTGTGCAGGTGTATTGGCAGCGATAAAAATATTCTGTACGATAATTTCAGCCTGTCTCACCAGATCTTCCGGTAATATCATCCAGCCCACCCTGAATCCGGGCATGCAGAAATATTTTGAAAAACTGTTTATCACTATTGCACGGTCTGAAAACTCCAGAGCAGTGTGCTCCTTTTTATCGTAAACAAGGCCGTGGTATATCTCATCAGAAATGTAGCGAAAGCCTTTCTGATCAGCCAGGCTGATCAGTTCCTCTATCGAATTGTCATTGTATAGATTTCCGACCGGATTTGAAGGGGATGAAACAATTAGTGCAGCGAGGTTATGCAACTCTTTCACCCTGTCGGCAGGTATTTCATAATTGGTATCTTTGTCTATGGGTATGAATTCCGGTTCTGTATCCAGGAAGTAGGCAAAATTTTTATAGCAAGGGTATGATGGATCAGACAGAACAAGTTTTTTGTCTATATCTGCAAGAAGTGAAAAGACCACCATAAAGGCCCCGGACGTGCCGGGAGTGACTATTACCCTGTCAGGAGATATTGATACATTATATGTATTCAGATAGTAATCAGCTATCTTTTCTCTAAGCTCTGTCAATCCCTTTGCGGGTGTGTAATGGAACTTATTGTCCCTGATGGCCTTAATAAATGCCTCTCTGACCTTCCCGGAAGGTTCAAGGTCAGGCTCACCCACCTCCATATGAATGGCGTCCTTCATGGTCCTGGCCTTTGCAAGAATGTCCATGACAATGAAAGGCGATATCTTCTTAATAAGCTTTTTCATTCTTTCCCTGGGTGAGGTTAAACCTCCCATGGAGGTTCAACCTCTGCCTTGCTTACAGCATCACTATTGTAACACCTGCAGAACCTTCCTCTTCATACCCTTTCCTGAAATTCTCAACTAAAGGATGGTCCCTCAAAAATTCAGTTATTGCGCCGGAAAGTACGCCGGATCCGATCCCATGTATAATTTTCACCTGCTTCAGCCCTGCAAGTGACGCATCATTTAAATAGCGCTCAATAATTGATAGAGCCGGATCTACCCTCTGACCAACCAGATTTATTTCATCAGATACATTATTATCTATTGATGTAGGGGCGAACGGCCGTTCGCCCTTACCTGATCCAATCGGTATATTTTCGAGCTGTGTATCCACAGCCTCTGAAAGCCCTGACAGAGGAATCATTATCTCCTTTTCATTGACCATAACGCTGCAGCGGTCTGTTTTCTCATTAACCGATATAACGACACCATGCGTCCTTAAAGAGTTAATATAAACTTGCTGACCTTTTTTGGCCATTTTTATTGCTAAAAGCTTTTCAGGAGCGTAATCTTCCTTTTGATTATTAATTTCTTTCTGTTTTTTGCCAAGGGCCTTTAATATTTTTCTTTTTTCTGAAATACCGGCCTGTTTCATTTCATCTATCATTTCAGCCGCCTGTTTTTTTGTCTTCCTTATTATCTCTTCCGCCTCCTCCAGGGTCTTTGCCATTGACTGCTGTTTCTCAGATTTAATCTGAAGGAGCTCCTTTGCCAGTGATGCTCTTAATTCGGTCACCTCCTGCTTAAGGCTTTCAGTCTCTTCAATTCTCCTGTCTATCTCCATGTTTTTCCTCTTCAGATCAGTTATGAGAGTTTCAATTTCTGCTCCCTCTCCTTTTAAAAATCTCCTTGCATCTTCAATAACCTCGGGCTGTAAACCGAGGGTCTCGGCGATTTCAAGTGCATGCGAAGTACCCGGTTCTCCAATTGAAAGTCTGTAAGTTGGTCTGAAGGACGTAACTCCATTATCCGTAACTTCGCGCATTTCCATTGAACTGTTAATCATGCCCTTTTCTGAATGGGCAAATGCCTTAAGCATGCCAAGATGGGTTGATACTATAGTGAGTATCCCCATCTCTTTTAGTCTTCTTAAGATAGAGCATGACAATGCACCGCCCTGTTCAGGGTCTGTCCCTGTGCCCAGTTCATCTATAATGACCAGTGAATTTGAATCGCTGTGTTCAATAATTTCAGTTATGCGGGTGATATGGGCCGAGAATGTCGACAGGTTATGCTCTATTGACTGATCATCACCGATGTCGGCAAATACCTTGCTCAGAAATGGTATTGATGTGCCTGATCCTGCTGGAACATGCATTCCTGACAGGGCCATCATTGTAAGCGTGCCAATAGTTTTCAGTGCAACTGTTTTCCCTCCGGCGTTAGATCCGGTAATCACCATACATGAATTATTTCTGCCAATATCCATATCAAGCGGGACAAGGATATGATTGCGTGCCTCTTTATCAAGCGTCTTCCATAAGAGAGGGTGCCTTCCCGCAACTATTTTTATATAACCCTTATCATTAAGTTCAGGCGGAGACATCTCCATTTTCTCTGCAAATCCTGCCAGTGCATTCAGGGCATCTACGCGGGCAATGATACGATAGTCACTCTCAATTGTATCCAGTTGTTCTCTGAGAAGCGATGCCATTCTCTGCAATATCCTGTAAACTTCGAGTTTTTCCTCGGCCCTCAGAGACTCCAGTTCATTACCCGGGACCTGAATTGAATATGGTTCGATGTAGACTGTTTCACCTGTGTTGGATATATCATGGACCACACCCGGCACGCTGCCTTTGGAGTCGGTCTTCACAGGAATGACCCATCTGTTATTTCTTTCAGCCAAATAATAATCCTGCAGATGAGGTTCAAGGTCTTTCTGTTTAAGTATCCCGTCCAGAACAGTCTTGATCTTTCTTTCACAGGCCTTTATATTCTGCCTGATGCGGTAGAGTTCAGGAGAAGCATTGTCTTTGATAGTACCTTCCCTGTCAATAGACGTCTCTATGGCATCCTTTAATTCAGCATGTGTAGTGAGCGCAGATGCAATTTCGCCCAACCCCTGACAATAAGGACTATCGCTTATAATTTTCAGATTGAATGCAGAATAAAAAAGAGGCAGGAAGGACCTGAATTCAGCAGGCTCGAGAATGGAATCAGCCGGCCTCAGTTTCTGTAATAAAAGCAGCAGGTTGTCAAACTGCTCTATACCAAGATGACGTCCTTCAGACAGAATCTGCCTGCATTCGGAAATAAGAGTAATCTGTTTAACCATATTTTCAATTGCGGAAAGAGGTCTTATACTCCTGACAAGCTCCCTTCCGGGTGAAGTGACAGCAAAGACAGAGGCCATTTCAAGGACCTTATGAAATTCCAGAACCCGGTATGTATGATTATCCATGATTAAAAAAGATTACAATATAATTCATCTCTTTGGCAAAGCTGAAATTCATCCAATTTATATAATTTTCGCTCGAGTGGAGTAATGATTGTTGACTACCAGGTGGTAATAAAGTTCAGAAAACGATGAATGGGAATAACTAAGAACATGTATAAGAATAATATGGAAGCTTTTATTGCAGGATCAGTCCTCTGGTGCATGTTCACCAGCAGTTTCTTCTATCTCTTCCTTATAACCACATCCCTTTTTAATGCAGGTAATATATTCCCCTTTTTTGGTCCGCTTTTCAACTAGTATCGAAGCGCTGCACTGCGGGCAGCTTCTGTCAACAGGTTTATACCATGTTGCAAATTTACATTTTGGATAATTGCTGCAGCTGTAGAAAACCTTACCCTTTTTAGTGCCTCTCTCAACAAGCTCTCCCCCGTCATCAGGACACTTTATGCCTATGCTGAGAGGCCTGGTTGTCTTGCACTCCGGGTATTTGCTGCATGCAAGAAATCTTCCGAACTTGCCCGACTTCAACGTCATTTCAGAACCGCATTTTTCGCATTTCTCGTCTGTCTTATATGCTTCAGCTCCCTGACTATCACCTTCTCCTTCAAGCGGTCTTGTATTTTTGCAGTCAGGAAATCCTGTACAGGCCACAAACCTTCCATGCCGTCCCCACTTGATAACCATGGGTTTATCACATTTTTCACATATCTCATCAGTAGGAATGTCTTCAGGTTTGACCTTGCCCTGAATATTCATGGCATCTTCCAGGTCCCTGTCAAAAGGTCTGTAAAAATCCATCACAATATCTACCCATCTGAATCCGCCCTCTTCAATCTTATCAAGGTTATTTTCCATTTTTGCCGTAAAGTTATAGTCCATCAGGTCCGAAAACCTCTCAACAAGCATGTCACTTACGACAACACCAAGCTCTGTGGGTTTAAACCTTCCTTCTTCTTTTTCAGTATACTTCCTGTCAAGAATGGTAGAGATTATATTTGCATATGTACTGGGCCTTCCTATGCCCTTTGCCTCAAGCTCTTTTACAATTGTGGCTTCCGAGTACCTTGGAGGCGGCTGGGTAAAATGCTGCTTCGGTGTAATACCAAGAGTCTTCAGCACATCACCTTCGGAAAGCGATGGAAGCAGTCCTTCTTCATCCTTGCCGTTATCACCGCTTTCAATGTAGAGTTTCATAAATCCCGGAAACTTGACAACAGTACCGGAGGCCCTGAATAAATATTTGTCAGCCTCGATATCAACAGAGGTCTGCTCAAGAGTGGCTGAAATCATCTGACTTGCAATAAACCTGTTCCATATCAGTGTATACAGCCTGTGCTGTTCCCTGCTCATATAGCTTTTCACCGCCTGTGGAGGTCTGAGAACTGACGTGGGTCTGATAGCTTCATGAGCCTCCTGGGCTGACTTTTTACTCTTATAGACAGGAGGCTTTTGCGGCATATAGTCATTTCCAAACTCTCCTCTTATAAACGCACGGGCCTCATGCTGTGCTTCATCCGCAATCTTCACAGAGTCGGTCCTCATGTATGTGATCATGCCAACCGATCCTTCCGCACCCAGTTCAATACCTTCATAAAGCTGTTGCGCAACTATCATCGTCTTTTTAGCAGTGAACCTCAGCTTCCTGGATGCCTCCTGCTGCAGTGTGCTGGTAATAAATGGAGGGGCCGGTGACCGCCTTCTCTTTTTCTTTTCGACCCTGGTTACAGATAAGGGTCTGTCTTTGACATCATCCACTATAGCGTGAGCATCTTCACCGTTTCCAATCTCTATTTTTTCTCCGCCCACCTTAAACAGCTTGGCTTCAAACTGGGGCGGCTCCCTGCCTTCAAGACCGGCTGTAATGCTCCAGTACTCTTTTGTTTTAAAGGCTTCAATCTCCTTTTCCCTGTCAACAACCAGTCTCAATGCAACTGACTGGACCCTTCCGGCACTAAGGCCGCGTCTTACCTTTCTCCAAAGTAATGGTGACAGTTTGTAACCCACAAGCCTGTCAAGGACCCTTCTGGCCTGCTGGGCATCAACCAGATACGTATTAATCTTTCTGGGATTATTTATGGCATCGGTGACAGCTTTCTCTGTTATTTCATTAAATTCAACCCTGAAGACCTTATCAGACGCTCCATTCAGTTCATCTGCAATATGCCACGCAATTGCCTCACCCTCCCTGTCAGGGTCAGGGCCGAGGTAAATTCTGTCAGCTTTTTTGGCTGCCTTTTTCAGCTCCTTGAGTATCTTTTCCTTTCCCTCGATTACTACATATGTAGGCGAAAGATCGTTTTCTATATCAACCCCTATCTCTTTTCTTGGCAGGTCTTTTACATGGCCAACAGATGCCTTGATCGTAAAGTCCTTACCGAGAAATTTACTGAGGGTCTTGACTTTGGTTGGTGACTCAACAATTAATAGAGACTTCATTATTACAGCTCCTTAAATACATCCCGCTTATTCCCCGCTTTATCAAAGAGGGATCAGGGGTTAGTTGCTTAATGTATCTTCATCGACTTCTATATCGGTGATTTTATCAAAACCTTTATAATCTTATTTCATGACTGCTCAGGTGCAAAGTGTCAAAGGCACATAGGCACAAAGTTTTAACAACAATACACAGAAAACATTTTAATCTTTTTTTCTCTTTGTCCCTTTGTTACTGTGTGCCTTTGTGCCTGCCTAAGTAGCACCCTCAATTCAGGGAAAAATGCTTACCTTCCAACTGGTTGACAACGCCTTTAAGCTCCATGTTTAAAAGTATGGATAATGCCTTTCCAATTGCAATTTTATTTTCCCTGATAATCATGTCAATATGTTTTGGTTCTGCACTGAGACACCTGAAGACTGACTTTTCATCATCAGAGAGAATATTCAGCTTATTTTCTTTCTCCAGCACATCTTCCTTAAGGGCCCCCTTTAACTGCGGCCTTAATTCTTCGATTACTTCATCGGCACTTTCTACCAGTTTCGCCCCGTTTTTTATAAGTTCATGTGTGCCCCTTGAATTTCTTGATGTTATGTTACCGGGCACAGCAAAAACCTCCTTGCCCTGCTCAAGGGCATACGTTACTGTAATGAGAGAACCACTGTCAAGTGCTGCCTCTACCACAATTACCCCCATTGAAAGGGCGCTTATGATCCTGTTTCTCCGGGGAAAGTTCACCCTCAGAGGACCTGTCCCGAATGGGAATTCACTTATTACACAGCCTGAAGTTGCAGCTTTGTTAATCAGTCCCCTGTTCGATGAGGGGTAAGGTACATCCAGCCCTGAACCAAGTACAGCAATGGTCCTGCCGCCTGCTTTCAGCGCTCCTATATGGGATGAAGTATCCACCCCCCTTGCCATTCCACTGACAACAGTCAGACCGGATGAAGCAAGTTTACGCCCCATCTGTTCCGCAACCTGCCTTCCATATGTTGTTGAATTCCTTGATCCTACTATGGCAACAGCGTATTTGTCAGACCTCTCCATCCTGCCCTTCATATAGAGAACAGGTGGGGCACTGTTTATACGTTTGAGGCCCTCAGGATAAAGTTGATCAGCAGATGTCATGATATGAATGTTATTCTTTTCAGCAATATCAATCTCTTTTTGGACCTTGTCCCACTCATTAAATTTCATGATACGTAATGCCCGGTTTTCACCAACTCCCGGGATTTGCCTGAGTTCTTTCAATGACATACTGAATATATTCTCAGGAGAGCCAAAAGCAGATATAAGTCTCCGTGAAAGGACAGGGCCTACATCAGGCAGAATATTTAATGCAATCCAGTACTGCAGATCAGACATAGAAAAATGTAAAATTCAAAAAGAAAAAATTAAATATATGGAATTTTTTCATTGAATATTACTTCCGTATTTTTGATTTTTTATCTTTAATTTTTGAGTTTAATTTAAGCCTTAACGCATTAAGTTTTATAAAACCCTCTGCGTCTTTCTGGTTATATACCCGGTCAGCCTCGAATGTTGCCAGTTCAGAATTATACAGTGATTTGGGGGCCTTTCTTCCCACGACAATGCAGTTTCCTTTGAAAAGCTTCAGCCTTACTGTTCCGGTCACTCCGTTTTGTGCTTCATCAATCAGACTCTGCAGGGCTATTCTCTCAGGAGCAAACCAGAACCCGTAATAAACAAGCTCTGCATACTTTGGAATCAATGAATCCCTGAGATGAACAACTTCCCTGTCAAGGGTCAATGATTCTACTGCCCTGTGTGCTATCTGAAGCACTGTGCCGCCAGGAGTCTCATATACACCCCTTGACTTCATTCCTACAAACCTGTTTTCGACAAAATCCAGCCTCCCGATGCCGTTCTTCCCTGCTATGGAATTGAGCTGCTTCAGCAGCTTTGCAGGAGACAGCTTCCTCCCATTGAAAGTCACTGGATTTCCATCCCTGTAACCTATCTCTATATATGTAGCCTTTGAAGGTGCCTTTTCAGGTGAAACCGACATTACAAACATGTCTTCCGGCGGCTCCAGCCATGGGTCTTCCAGGATGCCTCCCTCAAAACTTATATGAAGTAAATTCCGGTCTGTACTGTAAGGTTTCTTTTTTGTTACAGGAACAGGTATTTTATTCTTCCTTGCATAAGCGATAAGTGATTGTCTTGAATCAAGCTCCCAGTCTCTCCAGGGTGCTACCACTTTAATATCAGGTTTTAACGCATAATAACTCAACTCGAACCGGACCTGGTCATTGCCCTTGCCAGTAGCACCATGAGCAACAGCATCAGCCTTTTCCTTTTTTGCAATCTCGATCTGTTTTTTTGCAATAAGCGGCCTGGCTATGGAAGTGCCCATTAAATATGCCCCCTCATAAACAGCATTGGCCCTTAGCATGGGAAATACGTATTCCTTTACAAACTCCTCTTTCAGGTCCAGAACATAGGCCTTTGAGGCGCCTGTCCTGATCGCTTTCTTTTTTACTGCTTTAAGGTCTTCTTCCTGTCCAAGGTCAGCGCAATAGGCGATTACCTCACAGCCGTAAGTGTCTTTCATCCACTTGACAGCTACAGATGTGTCAAGACCTCCTGAATATGCCATGACAGCTTTTTTAATTTTCATTTCATCACCACGTTGAGAATTATAAACATATCACAAGGCCGCAAAAAATGTAAAATAGTAGCAATGCCTATATATAAATGTATAGAATACGTTATAACTGATTAAAAGGAGATCCTCGTAATTATGAAAGGTATTTTATACTTACTGCTCATTCTGACCGTACCGCTCACACTTTACATACTGTCTCTTGAGACTGTATCACCCACACCATATGACGATAACCATATCAATGCAAAAACAGTAAAAGACTGTTTTGAGTGTCATGGTGATGATAAAGAGTATGCCCGTTCAGATGACCATCCACCTAAAGACAAGTGTTTTAAATGCCATGGTCCGGTAAAACCCGAGGAAGATGAATAGATCGCTCATTGACCATACGTTTGTAGTAATTGACCTTGAAACTACAGGGATTTCGAGATTTGACCGCATATGTGAAATCGGAATGATAAGGATTGAGGGCAATGAAATTGTTGACAGATTTGACAGCCTTATCAATCCCGGTGTCAGTATCACAAACACAGTATTTCATGGTATTGAAAACTGGATGGTAAAAGATGCGCCCGGTTTCAGGGACATTGCTGATCAGGTTGCAGATTATATCAGGGACACTGTATTGATTGCACATAATGCACCCTTTGATATGAGATTTATCCGATATGAATTTCAGAGGCTCAATACCGACCTTTCAAATGTTGCCCTGTGCACGCTGAAACTGGCACGCAA
>CALZMZ010000046.1 GCA_945788685.1 Thermodesulfovibrionia bacterium
CGAGGAAGTGAGAATTCTTCTATAATCATGTTTACTTCATGAGAGGGTTCTGTTACTTCGCCCAAAACTTTGAGCACCTTGCCCTCAGGAGGTCTGTTCATGGTGGGGTAGGATATTATCTCAACAGACACCTTGTCATTGTTTTTCGCCCCTTTCCTGTTCTTCGGGCTTATCACGATACCAAAGGGGATGTTCCGGCTTTTTGGGGTCACATAAAAGAAGTTCTCTTCACGTTGGAAAGTACCGATGATCTTTTTCTGTCCTCTTTCGAGAATTTTTATTATTGATCCTTCTCTTCTTTCCTCACTTTCCAAACGGGCAATAACCCTGTCACCTGACATGGCTGTCATGGTTTTCCGTGGAGGAATAAACAGATCACGTTCTCCTGATTTTTCAGGAAGAACAAATCCGTATCCGTCCCTATGTGCTTCAAAATGTCCTGTAACAAGGTTCATTTCCCGGACAAGTCCGTAGAACCCTGTTTTGGTCCGGAATATTTCGCCTGCGTTGGTAAGAGTATTAAGGACACGCTTCAGTGTTTTTGAGCCCTTTCTCTGTATGCTCAGGGCCCTGGCAATCTCCTTGAAGTTGACCGGTCTTGAAGTCTTTGTCCTGAGAAATTTAAGAATGGAATCTTTAAGCTGGATGTCTCTGGGGATCATGATAAAGACAGAGCCCAAGGGTTCGAGGGTTCGAGGGTTCGAGGAACCAATAAAAAAACAGAGTCTTTAACACTTGACCTCTTGAATCTCGAAGCGAGTCTACGCGAAGAGTCGCTCCGACCTTGAATCCTTGAATCCTTTAGTTTCATCTGGTCTGTTTCCTCGCAACACACTTAATTATTTCCTGGACCATTGCATCTATGGTTGCTTCTTTTGGCATGATAGAAACTTTAAGTCCTGCTTTTACAACCGCCTCTGCAGTTACCGGACCTATAACTGCTATCATAACATCTTTCAAAAGCGAGGAAGCGTTTTTTCCTGTTATGTCAAGAAAATTATTAAAAGTGGCGGCACTCGTAAATGTAGCTATGGAGATCTTGCCCTCTTTTAAAAACCGCTGCAGTCTTTTACCATGTATCTCAGGCTTAATGGTCCTGTACACCGGCGGCACGTCTATTTCACCGCCGAGCTTACGGACTTCATCGGGAAAGACTTCCCGGGCAACTTCCGCCCTTGGCAAGAGTATTTTCAGTCCACGGAGTTTTTTGTCTGGTGTCTGTGTTCTGCTGTCTGTGCTCTGCACAAACACCTCTATCAGGCCTTCAGCATTAAACTCTTTTGGTATGAGGTCTACCTTAATGCCAAACTTTTTTATAGCTGAAGCGGTCTTGGACCCCACAGCACAGATTTTGATGCCTTTTAAATCTCTTATATCTCTTTCTCTCTCAAAAAGTCTCTGAAAGAAAAATTTCACCCCGTTGCCGCTGGTCAGTGTTATCCAGTCGTACGATTCAATATTGTCTATGGCCTTATCAAGTTCTGACCAGTCCTGAGCAGGAACTATCTTGATCGTTGAGAACTCCATGACCTCTGCTCCCATTTCCTCAAGGGGTTCGAATCCATAGGTGTGTTCCCTTGTAACCAGGATTCTCTGACCGAATAAAGGTTTTTTCTCTATCCATTTTAACGTGTCTCTGAGCTTGACCACATCTCCTACAACCATCACGGCAGGGGGCTTAATGACCTTATCTTTAACACGCTGTGATATATTGCCCAGTTTGCCAACCAGGGTTGTCTGGTCGGCCCTGGTTCCCCAGCGTACAACTGCAACAGGTGTTTCTGCACTTCTGCCGTTTTCGATCAGCTTTTTGCATACTTCATCAATGTTTTTTACTGTCATAAGGAACACGATCGTTCCGACGCCTGTAGCCAGACGCGTCCAGTCTATGAAGTTGTCTTTTTTGGTAACGTCTTCATATCCCGGAACAACCGCAAATGAGGAAGAGTATTTTCTGTGAGTAAGGGGAATCCCTGCATACGCAGGCGCTGCGACTGCTGAGCTTATGCCCGGTACTATCTCGAACTCTATTCCTTCTTTTGCAAGAATCTCAGCCTCTTCACCGCCTCTGCCAAATACAAACGGATCGCCCCCTTTCAGACGGCATATTCTCTTGCCCTCACGGGCTTTTTCAAGCAGGGTCCTGTTAATTTCATCTTGCGTCATCGTATGCTGCCCGCCCCGCTTACCCGCATAAATAAATTCTGCATCATGATCTATATAATTAAGGATCTGGGCATTCAGATGAAAGTCATAGACGACGACTTCAGCTGTCTGCAGGCACTTCAATCCCTTTACCGTGAGGAGACCGATATCACCGGGTCCGGCGCCGACTATATATACTTTACCTTTCATCGCATAAAGCTCCAAAGACCCTCTCATTAAAAGAAGGTTAGGGGGAACAGATGTTCATACTACATTTTAAGTGTCATAAATGATAACACAAAAAAAGATCTATCGGGTAGGTTACTGGATGCAGGATGAGCTCATACTTTCGACACTGTCAGAACTATTATTTAACATAAGCAGGCTATAATAATCCAAGACTGTTAAAGAGCAGGTAACCAAAATCCACTGATATAAAAACACCGTCGTTGTCATTATCGTCCAGAGAGAACATCCATCCCAGTTGCAGCCCCAGGTTGTGAAGCAACTCTGCCCGGGCGACCGGACCCAGCCGGTCCCGCGGGGTACCTCCCACAGCAAGCAAGCCCACTTTATTAATATAAGGAGATGCAAGACGATGTATAACTCCAATGCTGCCGAGGAAGGAAAGGTCGTCAAAGGCACCATAAGTACCTAACGAGGCCTGGAGGTGAATATAGTCATTCGGAGTTGAACCGTCCCATCCACCTCCCTCACCGGGAACCACCCTGGAAGGAGATAACGAGTATTCCACTACCGGTCCGATCCCGACAACAGACTTTTGTCCACTGGTAACAGACGCATTAATTACTACATCCAGATATGATCTGTGACTCTCTTTTGGTTTAACAGGCTCAACAGCATGAGCAGACAAGGGGAAGAGAATGATGATCGCTGAAAAACAGGTTATGATGGCATACGGAATAAATTTCATATTCACTCCTTTCAATGTTTAATTGCATCCTTAACATCCTGGATAATATCAATATCACTGCAGAGCATACTGTGTACGGCAATGGTTTTATCGGGTTTCATGAACACACAACTCCTGGCAAGATCACCAATTCTTCTGAATGTCAGATCAGACGGAACCAGGGTATCTCCCGGTCCCTCTTTAAAGCCCCGGCTTAAGAGCCTCTTCTCTGTCCGGATCAGATCGAGTTTTGTAGATCTGTTTTTTGCCATAATGATCAGCACCCTGATATTACCATCCATATGATCCAGGGGTTTTTTCAGCAGACGATGGACTTCTCTGGTACGCTGAAGAAAATCAGAGGAGATACCTGCGTGACCTTTCCAGCACTTGAGTGATGTTAGCTGTAATTGAGCGGGCAAGGCCTCTCCTTTTTTGTCGACGACAGCTTTCCATGAAGGCATCATCTGGTAGAGTGCAGGCCATGTGCGGATAGTCTTAACAAATTCACCGGCATGTTTCTCACCGAACTGGTCTCCTTTGAGCAGGGCATATGCCGAGTTGATCGTTCCGGTCAGTGGTGCACCGACAAGAGAGACAGAAGCGACATATTTCCTGAATTCTCCGGGATCATCGAGGAGTTTGCTCGCAAGAATAATGAGGAGCCCGCCCTGTGAATGACCGACGAGATGCCAGCGGCCCTTGACCGGTTTACGTTCCTGGATAAAATTCAGGAGGCGTCCAGCATTATAGAGCATATCTGCCCTCCAGTCATAAGGAAATGAGTTGAAGTTTGAAGGGATCTTGTTATAGGCGGCCTTGATGGGCTTGCCCGGCCGGATGGAGACACCTTCAAGCAGACTTGTCTTTCTTGGAGCACGCTGGCCCTTCGTGTGCTCCATTCCCAGCAGCTTGAAAAGTTTTTTCGATGAGTAACCTGTGAGTTTACCCGTTTTCACACCTAGTTTCATGCGGACAGGATACCCGAGGTCCTTACCCGATTGATCCATGAGAGTAATTCCCCCGGTGCCGGGAATCAGAAGTTTTATATCTGCCATAAAACACTCCTTTCTTTTAACTCACAAAAAAAACCAGCCTTCAATGTGTAAGAAGGCTGGTTTAGATTGAAAATTAATTCACTAATGGATCTACAGGTCTCTGTTGACCATCTCACGCAGTTCTTTTCCCACCTTGAAGTAAGGGACCTTCTTTGGCGGTACATCAACTGCTTCACCTGTCTTGGGGTTTCTGGCTTTTCTTGCATTTCTGCTGCGAAGCCTGAAATTACCGAATCCCCTTATCTCAACTTTGCCACCCTTTGCAAGTGACTCTTTTATGCTTTCAAAGATTGTTTCAACAATAACCTCAGTCTGCTTTTTTGAAAGCCCGTCCACCTTTTCAGATATTTTTTCGATCATCTCAGACTTTGTCATACCTACCTCCTGCTGGATTTAATATATTCCATTGATTTATTTCTATATCCATGTAAATCAAAATATACCATACATTATAAAGTAAATAAATACTTAAGTGAAACTCCTGAAAAAGAATCTCCCATAAAGTTAACGGGAATCTGGCTTCTGAGCATCTCTATCAGGCTGAATTTTTCCTTCTTCCGGACAACATCAGGTTCACCCTTGATTCCTGAAAGCGTACCTGCCAGGGCAATTGCATCCTCAAGACTGCCCAGCTCATCAACAAGTCCGGCTTCCTTTGCCATCCTGCCTGTAAATATTCTCCCGTCTGCAATTTTCCTGGTGTCTTCAAAATCCATTCCCCTGCCGTCAGCTACTGCCTGTATAAACTGATCATGTACGTCATCCAGAACTGTCTGGAGTATTTCTTTCTCCTCAGGCTTCATGGACTTGAACACAGAGGCCATGTCCTTATGTTTTCCGCTTTTTATGACCTGTGCCTCAATACCAATTTTTTCCATCAGCCCTTTAACATTAGGTATTTCCATAATAACACCGATAGATCCGGTCAGTGTTCCGGCGTTTGCAACTATTTTATCAGCAGGGGCTGAGATATAATATCCGCCTGAAGCAGCCACCGATCCCATTGACACAACAATTTTTTTCTTTTCCTTTACCTTAAGGACCTCTTTGTAAATTTCCTGGGAAGGAGCTACGGCACCTCCCGGACTATCAACTCTCAGAACAATTGCTTTTATGGAATTGTCTTTCGTATGCTCTTTAAGCTCTTCTACCACACCTGAAGAATCTAAAATTACGCCTGTGACATTAACCAGCGCGACTTTTTCTCCAGGAGCGACTTTCTTTGAAAAAGTCACCAGAAAGCTGAGAATAGCAGTAATGATAAAAATGATTGCAAAAAAGATGAGGAACTTTTTCAACTTTTAAACCTCAAACATATTCAATAATTATTATGCCTTTTATAATGAATGACCGGCCATTAACCGATCATGGCCTTTAATGTGAGGTCTATCTTTCTTTCTTCTGTATTGAGAGTGATCACTCTTGCCGTGATTTCATCACCAATCTTGAAAAGCTCTTCGATTTTTTCGTCAGGTTTCTTTTCAATCTCTGAAATATGGATCAGTCCCTCTGCGCCTTCCTCAAGTTCAACAAAGATTCCGAAATCAGCGATGCTGACCACCCTGCCGGTCACACTATCACCCAGAGTGTATTTTTCAGGAATTTCACTAATCCAGGGATCAGTGGTCAGCTCCTTGAGCCCGACAGAAATTCTCTCTTTTTCAGGTTCAATATTCAGAACAACGACCTCGATCTCCTGTCCTTTGCTTAACACATCAGACGGGTGCCTGATCCGTTTTACCCATGACATATCTGAAATATGGAGCAGGGCATCAACACCTTCATCCAGAGCTATAAATGCTCCAAACTCGGCAAAGCTTTTTACTTTCCCTTTAATCCTCTGACCAACTTTATAGGTGTCTTTTACAGATTC
Organism: Thermodesulfovibrionia bacterium; assembly: GCA_945788685.1. Classification (GTDB taxonomy): domain Bacteria; phylum Nitrospirota; class Thermodesulfovibrionia; order UBA6902; family UBA6902; genus CALZJD01. Next base: position 5,990 of record CALZMZ010000046.1, read on the forward strand.
CCACGGGTTTGGTTTAAGCTGCTTGATGCTGAGAGAAATTCTTTTTTCAGTTTTGCTGACTTTCAGAACAGCTGCTTCTACTTTGTCCCCGATTGAGAAAAACTTGGCTGGTTTAATGGATTTTTCGACCCAATCGAGTTCACTCACATGTATGAGTCCCTCGACACCCTCTTCAAGCTCAATAAAGATACCATAATCAGTAATGGTAATGATTTTACCCAGCACTTTCTGTCCCGGCGGATATTTCTCTTCCGCGGTGGCCCATGGGTCGTCTTTTTTCTGTTTATACCCGAGGGTGACCTTTTCATTTTCCTTATCAAAGGTCAATATAATTACTTCAACAGTGTCACCGATACTGAACAATTCACCGGGATGGCTTATGCGTCCCCAGGACATATCAGAAATATGCAGCAGACCGTCTATACCGCCCAGATCAATAAAAGCTCCATAATCGGTCAGGTTCTTTACAACACCTTTTATCCTTATCCCCTCTTCAAGGGTTGTAAGGGTCTGTTCCCTGAGTTTGTTGCGTTCCTCTTCAAGAATGACACGTCTTGATACTATGACATTTGCTCCTCTATGGTTCAGGTTTAACACCCTGAAGGTATATGTCTGGCCAATCAGACTGTCCGTGTTTTTCGGGGCTTTAAGATCTATTTGTGATCCTGGAAGGAAAGCACTTATTCCCCCGATATCAACAGTCATTCCACCTTTTACTTTGCCGGTAATCTTGCCATCAACCGGTTTGTTTGATTGAAAGGCTTCATCAAGCATGTCCCATGTTTTGGCTCCCTCAGCTTTTTGCCTGGACAGTTTGACAAAACCATCTGAATCACTGAGATTAACTACAAATACTTCAACTTCATCGCCGGGGGCCAGTTCTGCGAGTTCATTTTCACTCAACTCGTGCAAAGGGACAAAGCCTTCACATTTTGATCCCACGTCAACAATCACCCCATCGGACTTGACCTGTATCACCTTTCCTGTGGTTATTGCACCGGACTTCAGTCCTTTGAATGTGTCGGCGTACAATTTTTCAAGGTTATCCATTTGTATTTCCATAATTAAGTATTGTATTACCTCCTGAAAGAAATTTCCTTTTCCATCAACAATGACAACATTACAGCATTTTGATAGTAAATCACAAGTTTGTATTAAAATATTTTCCATATTCAATATGAACAATGTATGTACCATTATACTTTATTTACAATGATAAATCATAAGTATTATTACCATTATATGGAAAGCCTGCATTTTTTACATAATGTCAGTCTCTATTTAAATCATTTTTCAGACAGGTTTTTATGTTCAAATTCTTTTTTTAACTCTCCAATGGCTTTCATGATTGTACTTCCAATAGAATGCTGCAATTGACTGTCACCTTTCAAACTATTTTCAGGAGTAAAATTATAATATATTGGCTTCCCAAATACTACTGATATATCAGCCTTTTTTATCCATTTTGCGTGAAAGGGCAGGGCCCTGTTTGATCCAGAGATATATGTGGGAACGATTACAGCTTTACTCCGTCTGGCAATGACCTCCACTCCCCGCCTTGCTTCCAGAAGCTCTCCGGTTTCACTCCGTTTCCCTTCAGGAAAGAGCACGATAAGCTCGCCTTTCTTTAATCGAGCTACAGCATCCTTAATGGATGAAGGTCTGGGATTTTCCCTGTCAACAGGAAAGGCAGCGCGGCTTATCATCCATCCAAGCACCGGGACTTCAAAAAGACCTGCTCTGGCCATAAATGTTGCTACCCTGGGAAGAACAGCTCCCACAAGGGGCGGGTCCAGGTAACTGATATGGTTACAGGCAACAATGACACCGCCTTTTTCCGGTATGTTTTCCCTTCCATATACCTTGAGCGTGCCGCTTATTTTCAATACGATCTTTATTGTCAGCTGTACCAGCCGGTAAAGCATTTTATATACAAAATCCATTTAATTGCCTTGAGTAAATTACTTTAATCTGTCCAATATATGCGATACTACTTCGTCAATCTCCATACCTGTTGAATCAACATATACCATGTCATCGGTTTTTCTTAAAGGCGAACTGTTCCTTGTTGAGTCTCTCAAATCCCTGTTTCTGATATCATCAATCGTCCTGTCCATGGTCATCTCCGGGTCCCTGATTTTGAGTTCTTTAAATCTGCGTCTTGCTCTCTCTTCAACACTGGCATCAAGATAGAATTTATTTTCCGACTCAGGAAATATTGTTGTGCCCGTGTCCCTTCCCTCGATTACCACTTTTCCCTGAAGACACAGTATTCTTTGAATATCAAAAAGAGCTGATCTGACAGCAGGCTTTACAGAGGCCCGGGAACTGAGGTCGCTTATTTCAGCTGTCCTGATTTCAGCCGAGATGTCCTGTCCGTCAACCAGGATCCTTTCGTTTTCAAAGGAGATATTGATGTTCTTCAGCATGTTGTCAAGGGCGCTTTCATCATCAATATTGATCTTTTTCTGTTCTGCCTGCCAGGCAACGGCCCTGTACAATGCGCCTGTATCAAGGTAGCTGTAGCCGAGTTTTTTAGCAAGGAGCTTTGCTATTGTTCCTTTGCCGGACCCTGAAGGCCCGTCTATTGTTATAACATCATTCATTTTTTATGATTGTTACAGCCTGTGGTCTCTGCCACATTTCCAAATTTCTGTCATTCCGGTTTGTCCGGTCGGAGCGATTCTCGCGCAGACTCGCATTGGGAATCTTGCCGGAAGGATTCCCGACGCGCTTCGCTTGCGGGAATGACACCAAAAAAACTTTATATTGGATGCCCTGGGGTTTCAGCCGCAGGGTACCTCACGATATATCAATTATAATGGCGTTCATAAAATGTCTTAATGTAAACTTTTCAGCAGTTCAAGAAAACGAGGAAAAGATGTGTTGACGCATTCCGTGTCCTGAACGATCATCTCATCATCTGCCGTGAGCCCTGCGATAGCCATTGACATTGCAACTCTATGATCACCATGGCTGTTTATAATTGCTGACTTAAGTTTATTCCTTCCCTCTATTACGATGCCGTCATCTTTTTCTTCAACTATAACGCCTGTTTTTTTAAGTTCGTCAGCCATTGCTGAAATCCTGTCAGATTCTTTAACTCTCAACTCTTCTGCTCCTGTTATCCTTGTTGTTCCTGCAGCAAGAGCAGCAGCCACACACAAGATGGGAAACTCATCTATTGCTCTGAGAACAAGTTCACCGTCAATATCAGTTCCGGCCAGTTTGGAATATCTTACACGCATATCAGCCACAGGTTCACCTGAAACTTCATGTTCATTATGAAGAAATATATCTCCGCCCATCATCTGAAAGATATCAATTATGCCTGTTCTAGTGGGATTAATTCCTACTTTTTTTATAACCAGTTCCGAGCCGGGTACAAGCAGACCGGCCGCAATAAAAAACGCAGCAGATGACAGGTCACCGGGGACGGTGATGTCAAACGGTGCCAGTCTCTTTCCCCCTTGAATACTCACCTCCAGTCCATCAATATTAATATCAGCACCGCAGGATGTAAGCATCCTCTCGGTATGATCACGTGACTTGCCGGGCTCAATGACTGTCGTGCGGTCTTCACAGTAAAGGCCTGCAAAAAGAATTGCTGATTTCACCTGTGCGCTGGCTACAGGTGAATGATATTCTATGGCTTTCAGACCGCCGCCTCTTATAGTGAGAGGTGGATTGCCATCTTTTTCAGAGCTGATATGAGCGCCCATTTCAGTAAGCGGCTTAATTACCCGGCGCATCGGTCTTCTGAGAAGAAACTCATCTCCCGTAAGAATAGATGTAAAGGGCTGTCCCGCAAGAATTCCGCTCAGAAGCCTCATTGTCGTACCGGAATTACCACAGTCTATTTTATCCCGGGGAGCTGCCAATCCTCTTAATCCCTTTCCCTTAATGATGATCCGGTTTCTGTCTGAACCATTTATGTCTATGCCCATGTGACGGAACGCTTTAAGGGTGCTTACTGGATCTTCAGCCTGAAGACAGTTTCTTATGCTGCTTTCGCCCTCGGCAAGGGAGGCGAGCATAATCGCCCGATGGGAAATTGATTTATCGGAGGGAGGCTTAATTTCTCCCCGCAACGGGCCTCTATGCCTGATACTAATCTGACTCAATGAGCTTTCTTGCCTCTTGTGCCTTGTTAAATTCCTGTTCCAGGCCCGGCCAGTCAGAATTTTGCAACTTCTCAATCAGATCAGAGATGGTTGAGGAGAATTTTTTAAGTACATTTAATACTTCATCTTTATTGCTGGAACATATATCACGCCATAATTCTGCAGGACTCAATGCGATTCTGCTCATATCCTTTAATCCTGTTCCGCCGAAATGCAGTATATTGGGATTTACGTCCATGATGGTGTTGATAATGGCATAGGCAACTACATGCGGCATATGACTGACGGCTGCAAATATAAGGTCGTGTTCTTCAGGGCTCATATGCAGAGTGACCGCTCCGACCGTTTCCCACATTCCAATGACATTGTCAATTGCATGATCAACGGTCCTTGGACTGGGAGTAATGATGCATTTTGAGTCCCTGAAAAGATCGGCACTTGCACAATCAATTCCGGAACATTCCCTCCCTGCAATGGGATGTGCCCCCACAAAACTGACGCCATCGGGCATCATGTCATCAAGAGTCCTGACAATACTTGCCTTAACACTTCCAACATCAGTAACGATTGCTCCGGTTTTGAGACCGGGTTTCATATTGTTCATAATGTCTTTGAAATTTCCAGTGGAAGATGCCAGAACTACCAGATCAGCGTCCTTCACACCCTCGGCATGGACCGTAGAGTAATCGTCTATCATTTCCAGTTCTTTAGCCGTGATCAGGTTTTCTTCACGTCTTCCGATGCCGGTAATACTTCCCTTGAAGCCGGTCTGTTTTATCGCAAGTGCAAGAGAGCCTCCGATAAGACCTAATCCGATAATGGCAATTTTTTTGAAGTTCATGATCTTAAGCCTGGTTAATAATCAATTCTTAAATCATCCTGAAATAGCCAGCTAATAAGTATAATGAATTGAAGGAAAAAAGTCATAATTAACGAGGGGCATGACATAAAAACGTATGTTATGGACAGCCTATTTAATTGCTTTTCCGAGAACCTTGACCAGTTTTCTGTTTTCTGCCTGAAGACCTATGGTAATGCGTATTGATGTTGGCCCCATCGGTCTTACAATGACACCCTGTTTTAACATTTCGTCATACACCCTGCCGGACACATGTTCGCGAAATACGACATAGATGAAATTGGCTTCCGACGGGATAAAGGTCACCCCAAGTTTCCTTAATTCTCCATAAAGAAATTTTTTACCCCTGGTGTTTATCTGTTTTACTTTATTCAGATGTATTTCATCACGCAGAGCTTCAATGGCAGCGGCATGGGCCAGGGAATTAACATTAAATGGCTGTCTGACCTTATTCATTTCCTGTATTATCGATGCTTGTGCAATACCGTATCCGATTCTCAATCCGGCCAGGCCATATATTTTTGAAAAAGTCCTGAGTATCAGGATATCATTTTTTGCCCTCAGGTATGTAAAGCTGTCAGCATATTCAGGTGACTCAACATATTCATGATAAGCCTCATCAGATACTATGAGCACGCCTTCAGGTACTTTTTTCATGAAGCGGTCCATCTCTTCCCTGGTATTTATTGTACCGGTGGGGTTATTTGGATTCGCAATGAAAATTACTCTCGTTTTGTCAGTTATTCTGGAGGCCATTGCATCAAGGTCATGACGCCAGTCTTTAAGAGGTACTGCAATGCTTTTGCCCTGAGCAGCCTGAACTATCATTGAATAGACTACAAACGATGGATGGGCCATTATTGCTTCATCACCGGAACGAATATATGTTCTTACTGCAAGCTCTATGATTTCATTTGAGCCATTGCCGAATATAAGTTGATCAGGCCTGACCTGAAGTTTACCGGACAAAACCTCTCTCAGATAGTAACAGCTTCCATCAGGATATCTGTTTAACAATTTCAAGCCGTTGCGTATAGCTTTTAAAGCTAACGGTGACGGCCCCATGGGGTTCTCATTGGAGGCAAGTTTTACTGATCTGGATATACCCAGTTCCCGTTCAAGCTCCTCAACCGGTTTGCCCGGTATGTAAGGCTTTATGCTGCTTATATGTTCAGGGGCTTTAATCATTAAAAACAGGATTCCAGGATCAAAGGATTCAAGGGTTCAAGTGTATATATACAAAAAAATGCTGTTATTTGAATTCTGGGACCCATGAATCCTGGAATCCTCATTTCTTTATTCTGCAGAAGGATAAGACCCGAGGACTTTTAGAAAGAGACATTCCTTCTTCACATCATTAATGGCTTTTCTTACTTCCCTGTCTTCTATATGGCCGGACATATCCACAAAAAACAGGTATTCCCAGGCCCTTCTCCTTGAAGGTCTTGACTCGATTTTTGTCAGGTTGATCTTATGTCTGGCAAAGGGTCTTAACATCAGGTAAAGCGCACCTGGTTTGTCCTTGAGAGACAGCATGATAGAGGTCTTGTCTTTACCTGTTTTCCCCGGAGATTCCTTTGCGATTACAAGGAACCGGGTATAATTTGACTTATTATCTTCGATCCCTTTTTCAACAACTTTCAGTTTATAAACAGATGCCGCAAGCTCACTTGCCACTGCAGCAGCTGACGGGTCACGTGCTGAACGCCTGGCTGCAGCAGCTGTGCTGAGTTCTTCCAGAATAGGAACACCAGGATAGTTCCGGTCAAGCCATGCCCTGCACTGGGCCCTGGGCTGGGGATGAGAAAAAATTTTCCTGATATTTTTTTTCAAACCGGTCTTTGACAGCAGGTAGTGCGAAATCGGAAGCATGACCTCAAAAGCTATTTTCAGATCAAAATCAATAAACATGTCAAGAGTATAATTAATGACTCCTTCGGTTGAATTTTCTATTGGTATAACTCCATACTGAACATGCTCTCTCAGGACAGATTCAAATACCTCTTTTATGGTGCTTTCGGGTAGATACTCCGATGAAGAACCGAATTTCCTCCTGGCAGCAAGATGTGTGAAAGTTGCAGAGGGTCCGAGATATGCAATTTTTAATGGCTGCTGCAAAGCCAGAGACGCTGATATGATTTCTTCATAAACGATTCTGAGGGTTTCATCGGGGAACGGACCGGGATTAAGTTCTATAAGTCTTTTAAGTATTGCCCTTTCCCTTTCAGGTGAATGAATTTTCAGACTCTTGTTCTGTTTGGTTTTTCCAACTTCCAGCGCAACGTCAGCCCTTTTATTCAGCAGCTCAAGAATCTGATGGTCTATTTCATCGATTTTCCCACGGAGTTTTTTTAGATCTGACATGTTCACTATGAATCGAGTATTAGATTTATTAAAGAAATATATTGAAGCTTAATTTAGCAATAAAAACAAGATTTTTCAAGAGTTGGAGTACAACCGTGGGGGTATTTGCATGATCCATGCTATCTACAGAAACATCATTTTCAAATTTAGTAGTCAGAAGCTTTACATTTCAGATGAGTGCCTCATGTGTCAGCATTATGAAGTGGTTACTAACAATAAACGCTGAATGAAGAATAATTATCTATATTGTGATACAACTGTATGCTTATCCATTCAAAATAATGAATAACACAATATGAACAATCAAGAACAAATATAATTTATTTTATTAATCAATCAGTTACAGATTTAAGGAAATATGGCATATTAATTGCTTATATTTGTATGGAGCTGTTTTGAATAAGCATGGAATGCTTAACCTCCTGTTTGAACATAATTTTGTGAAGACATATGATCAAGCATGATTCAGCTTAGCGGTAAAGGATTGAAATGACGTTAATTAATAAAAGAAACTCAATGAGGTTTGATCGCAGTTTATTTATCCGATACAGACAGCTGGATGGATTGACCGCTTATTCATTGGGTATGACATCAAATATTTCAAGTGAAGGATTTTGCTTTCAATCTCAAAATATAGAGCTTGAAACAGGAGATAATCTGGAATTCAGATTTAACAAGCCGGAGACGAATCAGTCTGTTCAATTTTATGGTGATGTCATGTGGATGCAGAAAGAAGATATGAAATGCACTGCAGGAGTAAGATTTAGAGTCACTGACAAGAAAAACAGAAAGAAAATGTTAAAAATTATATCTGACTTTTTTACCATACCTGTTGATCAATTACTGTATAGCAATGGAAAAAAGGGATCAGGAAATTATAGAAGCAGGAGGGCTGTTCAGGCAGATAAGGGTGCTGAAACAGCAGGAACATGGTCGCCAACGTTAATTCTTAAAAGATGGATGAAGATATGCTTTCATTTAGCAATGATAACTGTAGTAACAATTGCATTCGTGTTATTTATGCCTGTATTCAATGAAGAATATGAACATGTAACAAGGACACCGGTTATTCCTTTGATTCAAACTGCGGTTTATGATAATGCCGGTAGTGATGCATCAACATCAATGTCTGTAGTAAAAATCCGGGAAGCAATTTTAAGTGAACATGAGAAGTCAGAAGAATCATTTGTTACTGCCAGAAATGATGAATTGGCATTAAATGAAAAAAGTATTGATTTGCCTGAAAAAGAGAAAAGGGTGGTAGTGATGAAACCTCAAGATACCCCCGTGTTAACTGGAAATTCTAAGTTTGATGTCCAGGTTGCGTCGCTTAAAGACCCGAATATTGCGTATAAGATGCTATTAAAAGTTAGAAATTATTATCCGGAAGCCGCCCTTTTTAATATGAATAATTTTTATGTAATAAGAATTCCGGGTATAGCTACTGAAAAACAGGGGTCTGTAATAATTAGAGAAATTGAGGGACTTATGGACGTAACACCGATTTTGGTTACCAGACTAAAATGACATGTATATAACTGTCTTGAAAAAAATATTCAATAATAAAAATGACTGTCAATATATGAATTGCTTTGTATGACAAATATCATAGCAAACACTCCTGATTCCAGGTATGATTAACACATAAAATATATATGCAATCAGAAGAGGGTGTTGATTGAAAAATAAAAAGTTCCCCACTCCCCCCAATAGAGTTTAGACTTTTTATATTTTGAAATGTCCAAAGACATCAGTCAGCATCCTCTTTTTTCTTTTTTTATCACTCTACGCGGCTTCATTTCTGTTTTATTACCGTCACCATGATATCACCAAATCCGGGCATTCCGGTGAACGGAGATAAGTTATTCTGGTCAAAAAATTCATTAATATTGATAGTACAATCAGCAAATTCATTGATAAGGCCCATTCCAGATGCCTTCTGACCGCCCGGTCCAAAGGCAGTTTTGATGACTCCAGGCATTATTTCATCTGTCAGAAAAACCTTGCCCTTAGCAGTTCTACCCATAGGGTCTTTAAGGATTACAATATCCCCGGTTTGAATTTTTAAATTATGACCATCATCATTATTGATTGCAAGAACAGGAATTGACAGCGTACCTGCCTTGACTATTTTCTCATTGTTAATCCGGATATCTTCAATTAAGGGCTTCATGCATTCTGTTTCTGTCTCAGCAAGGGAGTTACATAATGTCGTCATAGTCATGGCATAGTGGGCTCTTCCGGTTACTAGTTGAAACGGATAGTCTTTCTTTGTCTCGGTGTATTCAGGGGTCGATGGATTCCATTTGCATTCTGACCAGTAAAATGTTATTGGAAAATCAGTATTGAAACTTCTGTTGATCTTCTCAAGATAAGAGAATGTAAATTCAAACAGACCGGAACCTGTTTTTGGATATATGCCCGATGGGGATCCGTCCAGTTTTTTATAACGGTAATAACTTGCAGGCCAGATTGCAACTCCATGGTTATTTCTAAGCCAGTCAACAGTGAGCGGTTCTCCCTTTCTGATGACAGTTTTTCCCCAGATAGCGGTCGGATCATCCGGTACTCCCTTAATTAAGCATCCTTCAGGAAGTTCGGGATAGGGAAGGGGGTGTCCGAAATTGTAGAATCCCGGAGCTTCACTTAATATTTCATTTATAAAATCCTCTTCGTCTGCATACTTTCTGAATTCCTCAGCTTTCATATCAGGATCTCCGTTATTTAAAAAAGCTTGGGAAAGACAGGTCATGATTTCAAATGGTGTTTTAGATTTGTGTAATGGTTTAATAGCCTGGTCCCTTATCGAAATCTCAGGACTCATTGTATATACATCACTCACTCCCATTCTTTCCAGATAGCCTGCCTCAGGCAGTATAAGGTCAGCGTATTTACCGGTCACATTAATATGTGTATCTATAAATACCAGCAGATCAAGCATATACTCACCGTTTTCATGTTTGGCAGTTACAGCTTCTATCCAGTCATGTGTGTTTCCGGCAGTAATAACAGGATTGCCAGCCCTGGTTATAAATGCCTTGACAGGGTAGCTATGGCTTCTGAATGGGCCATGCTTAAGTGTGATACCATTTCTGATTTTATCTGGAACATCGGCAAGGACTCCTTTCCAGGCTGCCGGATAGTCGCCAAAGAGGTCTTTGTGAAGTTCAGAGATTTTTCCAGTGACATTGCTGCCCTGAACATTCCGGCTGACAATAATGTCCAGGAAATTTTTGCCTGAAGCGAGCTCTCCCTTTTTGGCCTTTTGGGAGTCTATAAATACAAGCCCGCCCGGTATATCAATATTGCCGGTTATGAGACAAAGAGAAGTCATAAGAATGGACGTTACATCTCCGTTTGTATGGTGGGCAGTACCATGCATGCCAATTTCTATTGCTGCAGGTTTTGTAATACCAAATAGGTGGGAAATTTTGCTAATATCAGATTTGGAAATACCGGTCCTCTGCTCTGCCCATTCAGGTGTAAAAAAATTGAATCCGTTAGACGTGTCCATTCTTGTTGTGTATGACAGAAACGCTTCACTGAACTTTTTCCATCCGGTTGTGTATTTGTCGATAAAATCATGGTCAATATATTTCTTTTCAACTTCTGTCGGTGACTCATTACTCAGGATGTAATAAAGCATTGCTGCGAGCAGTGCTGCGTCTGCACCGGGATGGATAGGCAGCCACATATCTGCATGCGAAGCTGAATTGGTATGAGAAGGATCTACAACTATATAAAAACATCCGTTTTCTTCCCTGGCAGCCGGGATGCCATGAGACATATAATTAAACCTGGTTGCTACGAGAGGGTTTGCTCCCAGGTTAAGAAGGAGCTTAATGTCATGAGTCTTCTTAAGATCCACTTTCCCTTCATCATTTCTCACCATTACCGGCCTCTGAATATCCGGTAAAGGTCTTTCATCACCCATCATGATTCCCTGTCCCCATTTCCGGTTTGGATCACAAATACTGCCATGATTGAAAGTGTTCGGAGTACCGAATGCATGAAATAATCTGTAATATGCTTCTCTGTCAGTGACATCTCCGCAGTCAAGAAATACTGATTCAGAACCGTAATTTTTCTTTATACTTATCAGCTTTCTGCTTATGTGGTCAGCTGCCTCATCCCATGTTATTTCTTTCCATTTATCTTCACCTCGATCTCCGGTCCTGATAAGAGGAGTTTTTATTCTATTTTGTGAGTACGTCAGCTCCAGTCCTGCTGCTCCCTTTGAACAAAAAGCCCCGTTATTTATTAATGTATGGGGATTGCCATGTATTTTTGAGGCCACTCCATTCACAACAGTTACAGCTATCCCGCATTCAGACGGACACATTGCATCAGATGTATATATCTGCTGTGATGCACGTTCATCATGTGATTCTGGTGGTTGCATCAGCGTTCGACGGGTAGATGGAATTCTTGCTTTTATATATTTAGTTAAGAGTGCATTATCAAGCGGGTCTTTACAAACATAAAATACAGATGGGTTTGTAGGATGTTCTGAATATCTGGCATAAAGGTTCTGATCTGCCAAAGCAATTGATATATCGCTGGATTTATCATTCATATCTCCGAATGTAATAGCTTTCCCCATGCAGCTCATCACACATATAGGCAATAAGTTGTTTATTATCCGGTTGTTATAGCAAAAGTCACACTTTTCAACCTGACCGGATTCCTCGTTGAATTCTATCGCGTTATAAGGGCATTTATCATGACACATCCGGCATCCGGTGCATTTGTGCTCATTAAGAACAACAACTCCATCGTGGTTCCTGACTAGGGCTGCTTCCTCGCAAGCTTCGATACAAGGTGCATGATCACACTGGTTACATAAACGAGGAAGAAAGATTTTTATTAAGTCAGGGTAATTACCTGTCCGGATGGTTTCAACTCTACATCTGGAAGTGCCGAAGGGGATATTATATTCAGCCTTGCACGTCATCTGACATGCCTGGCAGCCAATACATCTGTTAAGATTTATCAGCATCGACCATCTTTTCAATTTTTGGGCCATATTTGTAATTTAACTGAATATTTCTTATAAAATAAAGCCTTTTAGGGTAATATATTATGAATCATTTGTTGAGAATATTTATTCTGCATTAAGTGTCTTGTATTTCATTTATAAACAACAGGAGGAGAAATGTCATATCAGATTGATTTTAATATCAAGCTGGACTGTCTGGACAAGGATGAATTGTTAGAAAAAATAAACGGACAAGCCAGTTTTGTACTGGTTGATACAATTGGGAAATATGATGGGAATAAGTTCAAAATTAAAGGATCAACATCGATATCCTATCCTGAGGTTGTGGATAGACGTAAAGAGCTTGAATCATTCGATGAGATAATCATTTACTGCAAGCATAAGCACTGTGTGGCTTCTAAAAAAGTCGCTATAGGCTTAAAAATGCTTAATATACCAAATGTGAAAGTATATGAAGGGGGTATAGACGAATGGATTGCCAATAATTTACCGGTTGAAGAAGAATAATCCTCTCCTCATAGTGCCGCTTTTCATTTATTCGCTGAAAATGAACTTACAGCACCCAAGATCCAGAACCTGGTTGTCCTCAGAAAGGTGTGACCTGAGGTTTTCAGTAACATGATAAATTCTGTGTATACCGTCTTTTTTCTTCTGGACCAGTCCACTTGTTTCAAGGATCTTAAGATGCTTGGAAATGTTGTACGTCTTGATGTCCAGAGAGTCTGAGAGGTCCTGGACTGAAGACTCCTGTTTTAACAGGCTATGGATTATCTGGAGCCTGTTTTCATCAGCTAATGCTTTTAAAATGGATGTCCAGTTAAGCGGTGGTTCAAGATTAGACTTATTTTCACGATTTATCATGTCTTTTTAATATATTCGCTATGGGAAATAAAATCAAGATAGTATTGTATATAATTTAGTTATAACATTTGATTAAGTAATATATTTTCATATGAAATGTATTATTAGTAAGACATACGACTTGCCTGATGTGTAATTCTTTTCATAATCGTGTTATAAATATTTCTAATTGCTCCTATAAATTATAGTATGTTATAATTCGTCGATTGATTTTCTTGACTCTTTTTTAAAAATCTAACAGTTAATCAGGAAATTTAATATGCTGCTTTATATATTTCTGGTTGTATACTTTCTCATCCTGCTCACGGTGTTTATTTATTCTTCGCACCGGTATTACATGGTATATCTGTATTATAAACATAAGAAAGATCAGCCTGTGCTTAAGAAAAAACTGGACAAACTTCCCCATGTGACGGTGCAGCTGCCAATTTATAATGAGATGTACGTTACCAGGAGATTGATACAAGCATCGTGTAATATTGACTATCCTGAAGAACTGCTTGAAATCCAGGTGCTGGATGATTCAACAGATGAGACTGCTGAGGTGGCCCGCAAATGCGTGGAGGAACTCAAAGAAAAAGGCCATGACATTCAATATATTCATAGAAAAAACAGAGAGGGCTTTAAAGGCGGTGCTCTTGCAAACGGACTGAAGACAGCTAAAGGTGAGTTTGTAGCTGTATTTGATGCTGATTTTGTTCCCCAGCATGACATTCTCAGAAAAACGGTCCATTTCTTTGCCGATCCATCAGTGGGAATGGTGCAGACCAGATGGTCCTACCTGAACAGGACATATTCATTTCTGACAAAGATACAGGCGATAATGCTTGACGGCCATTTTGTAATTGAACATACAGCCAGAAACTGGTCAGGGAGGTTTTTTAATTTTAATGGTACTGCAGGTGTGTGGAGAAAGGCAGCTATTGAAACTGCAGGCGGCTGGCAGAATGATACGCTCACAGAAGACCTGGACCTGAGTTACAGATCACAGCTTAAGGGATGGAAGTTCATCTTTCTGAAAGATGAATTGTCTCCGTCAGAGATTCCTGTTGAAATTAACGGCTTTAAAAGTCAGCAGCACAGATGGGCAAAGGGATCAATACAGACGGCAAAAAAACTGCTCCCCGAGCTCTTGAAAAGTAAACTCCCCTTAAAGGTCAAAGTTGAAGCCTTTTTTCATCTTACCAATAATATTTCCTATCTGCTTATGCTGGTACTTTCCGTATTAATTTATCCATCAATGGTAGCGAGAATTAATATAGGATGGTTTCAGATGATTGTCACGGATGTCCCTTTTCTGTTATTTGCAACAGTCGGCATATCTTTTTTTTATACATGCTCACAAAGAGAGGCCTACAAAAACTGGAGATCAAGGATTCTTTATCTTCCCATGCTCATGTCTCTCGGGATCGGCCTTTCCGTAAATAACTCAAAGGCTGTTTTAGAAGCGATCTTTAACAGACAGACAGATTTTAAACGTACCCCGAAATACAGCATAGAAGCAAAAAAAGACAGCTGGCTTGGAAAGAAATACAGGGGAGAAATAAATTTTCTGGTGATAATGGAACTGTTGCTGGGCATTTATTTCTCATTTAATATTTACTTTGCATTCATTAATAAAATATATGTTTCTATTCCTTTTCTGATGATATTTCAGATGGGGTATTTTTATGTTGCCTTTCTGTCTATCTTTCAAGTACTATTGAACGGCCTCACTTCAAACAGACTGGCACGGTACTTTATTTCAAAAAGAAATACAGAATGATGGTTGCTTTTTTATTAATCGCTGTAAGTATTTTTATGTCCAGTCCGGTTTTTTCTGCCTGGACCCAGCCCAAAGGACATGCCTATAACCAGTTGTCTTTCAGTTACTATAAAACTGATGAAAAATTTACAACTTTAAAACTTGATGATGATAAAGAAGTAATTGGCCTGGATACCGACGTACACAAAACAGGCACTGAGGAGTTTACGTCTACCAAAATTTCTTACTATAGTGAGTACGGAATAATTGACAAGCTGACCATTTTCTTTTCAGGAGGATATGACTGGCAGAAATCTGAAGATGTCAAGAAATTTACTGATGAAAACGGTCCGAGCGGCATAGGAGATATCAATCTTGGATTAAGATATCACCTGATGGACAATATCCTGGGAACCGGAATATTGTCGTCTGCACAGATAGAAGTAAAAATACCAGAGGCTTATGATTATGGAAATCCCGTTACAGAGTTGAGCCAGGGCGATGGTCAGTATGATGCAACATTTGCGTTGTTATTTGGTAAGGGTTTCAACAAGGGATATACATGGCTTAATGCCGGGTATAAGTACAGATTTGAGAATAAAGAAAATGATCCTAATAACTTTAAACCTTCAGATCAGGTTAAGGTTTCTTTTGGAGGAGGCTATCCTCTCTTATCATGGTTATCAATAGGAGGACTTGTTGACTGGACTAAATCTGTTGATAATGCTGATGTTTCTGATGACTTAATAGCCGCATTCAATAGTGGTGGTGGAGGACAGTCATGGCATGGTGACACTGTTATTATCAAGGACTCCCTGGGTCTTGAGCCGAATGCTCTGAGTCTTGGGGTTGATCTGATTTTTGATATATCCAAATTTGTGCCGATCAAGAAGGACACATTCCCGAGCAAATCAATTGTGTTTTCTTTTGTGTCGGATATAGAAGGATTCGGACCCTTCAAGACCGAGGATTACTCTCTTGGCAGGACTTACAGCGTAGCATTCGTATTTCCCGGAAAGGGTTTTTTCCCGGTTAACCTGTTTTAAATGTAAAATCATGTCCGGCAATTACCGGGATTTAAATATTTATAATCCAATTATCCCGATCCTTAAAAAAGGGTCGGGATAAAAATTATCTGTAAATTGAGAACCTGTCAGGCATTGACCTTCTTACCAGTTCAGGATGTCCGCACATGAACTTAAAAAAGAGTCTCCCTCTTTTGATCATAGTATCTATCTCCATAGCGCTTATTCTCTACATTTTTCAGCACAGGTATACACTTACTGCTCTTTTTTACCAGACACTGCAGAAACAG
>CALZMZ010000047.1 GCA_945788685.1 Thermodesulfovibrionia bacterium
TTGCGCTCATAATGGTATGGCCCGGTAATTCATCAGCAGACACCAGTATTTTGAAAATGAGGTCCAGCCATCACCTTGATTTTGTAAGAATAGTCCTGGAAGGAGAAGAGAACATCATTGATAATGCCCATGTGTATCAGAGAGGCACGGATGTCCTTGTAAGGTTTTCTACGTCAGATTTTTCAATCGAGACGAAAAAAAAAGGTCTTGAATACAAAAGGACTGATAAAAAAAGTGTTACATTCTATCCGGGAGCTTTCCGTGGTCTTAAAGTGTTTACATTAAGACATCCCACGAGACTGGTCATAGATGTGCATTTAAAGTCCAAGCAGAATGCATTTCTTCCCCTTGTAATTCCAAAGGAAGATAAAAAATCAGATATGCTCAAGAGCAGGACAGTAGTGATTGACCCGGGGCACGGGGGGTATGAAAAGGGGGTAAGAAGCGGGAATTATATTGAGAAAAACGTTGTACTTGATATAGCAAAAAAACTGGGCACGCTCATTAACAGGGGGGCATCACGCAGCCATCTGACCAGAAGAAGTGACAGATTTATGAGTCAGACGGACAGGATAAAACTTGCCAGAGATAAAGATGCAGATATTTTTATAAGCATTCATATAGGAAACCACAGTGAAATTGTCCTTTATGTGCCTTTTCTTACAGGGCAGGTTCCGGAAATAGTAAAGCCTTACATTGAAAACAGGGGACAGGAGGAACTTCTGGGTGAATCAGCTAAACTGATCACTTCCATCAAGGAAGCAATATCAAGTGAATTTGGAGATGATATGGTTTCTGTAAGACCCCTCCCTTACGGGATACTTTCACAGATTGAGTCAGCAGCCCTTATTATTGAACTTCCGTCATTTAAGGAAGCTGATTATATTGAAGAACTTAAAGCAGAGATAGCAGATATGCTGTATCAGGGATTTTATAATTATGAAGAAAAAGACAGGGGGTAAAAAGAAGGCAGCGACAGCACGCTGGCCCTTTATTATAGTCCTGCTATGTGCCTATGCTCTTAGCTCAGGAGCAAGCTATTTTTTCCTGAAAGATAAATTTGCTTTTGAGTCCAGCTTTATAACTGAAATTGAGACCAGACAGGCATTAAACGAACACAGGAAAAAGACGAGAGAGACCGGAAGGCTTTATGGTGCCAACGGAAGCATTCCTGCAGTCAAAAGCGGTACAGTACCAAGGAAGGACAGGATACTTGTTATAGCAGAGGATACTATAAAAAAAATGGTTGCAAAGTATGATGCGAGACTTCTTGATTTGTACCTGGACAGGAATGGAGTAATCTATATGGACTTCAGTGACGAATTAAAGAAAAATTATCACATGGACATTTCTGAGGAATTGAACTTTCTGGCTGCTCTGTTCAATGGTATCAGATCAAATGTTCCCGGTCTGACGGCCATGAAGATTTTAATAGAGGGCAGGGAGATTGACAGTCTTGGAGGACATATTGATATCTCAAAACCGATTGGAGAAGAGATTGCCGGAATTATCTGATGAGAGACCAATAGGGATATTTGACTCAGGCGTGGGCGGACTCACCGTGATGAAAGAGGTGATGAGGCATTTGCCGGGAGAGAACATAATATATTTTGGAGACACGGCACGGGTCCCGTATGGGGTAAGGTCTGCAGAAACAGTATTAAGATATTCATTGGAAAATGCTTCATTCCTGGTTTCAAAAGGAATAAAGGCCCTCGTTGTAGCCTGTAATACATCCTCTGCCATAAGTCTTGACTCGCTCCGCAGGGATTTTCCTATTCCTGTTATAGGAGTTGTTGAACCGGGGGCCAGGGCTGCTGCGGCAAGGGCGGGATCAAAAAAAATAGCTGTTATCGGAACAGAAACAACCATTAACAGCAGGTCGTATGAACGGGCCATTAAGGAGATAGACCGGTCTATTGAAGTTACCGGTATTGCCTGTCCGTTATTTGTCCCATTGATTGAAGAGGGATGGCTTGACGGCGAAATTGTGAACCTTACAGCTCAGAAATATCTTTCAGCCATTATTAATGACAGTGCCGGTGTTCTGGTGCTTGGCTGTACTCATTATCCGATGATAAAAAATGTTATAGGGGAAATAACGGGTATTCCCCTGATTGACTCAGCTGTAGAAACTGCCAGGGAAATCAGTACTCTCCTTGCTGATAAGGGATTGCTTTGTCATGAAGGTCATGTGCCTGTTATGGAATTTTTTGTCACTGATTCTCCAGGAAAATTTGTAAGAACAGGAGAGAGATTTCTTGAACATCCGATTGAAAGGATTTCAAAGGTAACACTGCCTGGATAATAAAATTATGTATACATATCCGTATCGAAACTGAAAGCTGGTTCATCCCGAATAATGCATATACCGGATTAACCATGAAGAAATTAAAGAGGAGAACGAGATGAGACATGACGGCAGAAAATTTGATGAACTCAGAGATATAAAAATAACAAGAAATTATTTAAAATCAGCAGAGGGCTCTGTCCTGATCGAGATGGGAGATACTAAAGTGATTTGCGCTGCTACCATAGAGGACAGGGTGCCGCCTTTTTTAAAAGATATGAATAAAGGTTGGGTCACGGGTGAATACTCTATGCTGCCGAGATCCACTGATACGAGGACTGTTCGGGAATCAGCCAGGGGTAAAATAGGTGGCAGAACACATGAAATTCAGCGGTTAATCGGCAGGTCCATGAGATCGGTAGTTGATCTTGCTGCTCTTGGCGAGAGGACCATATGGCTGGATTGTGACGTGATTCAGGCAGACGGGGGCACCAGAACAGCATCCATTACCGGGGCCTTTGTTGCAATGAAAGATGCTGTATCATATGCCATGGAAAACAGATTAATTGAGGTCCAGCCTGTAAGAGACTATGTTGCAGCTATAAGTGTCGGGATCATTGAAGGTGATGTCTGTCTTGACCTGCCGTATGAAGAAGACTCAAAGGCTGAAGTGGATATGAATGTTGTTATGACAGGTGCAGGCAAGTTTATTGAAGTACAGGGTACAGCAGAGACCAACCCCTTTAGCAGCGATAATCTCCAGGAGATGCTGGGCCTCGCTGAATCAGGTATAAAAAAAATTATTACTATTCAAAAAGAAGTGCTCGGGGAATAGAGTAAGGCTGTTCTGTCCTCCCGGAAGAGGAAATCATCATGATTGACTGGCAGATCCAGTCCAAGCGTAATGCAGTGGACAGCGCCCCCTCTCTGTACTATTGCATCAGCAGGTATGGGAGCCAGCCGAATATCCGGAAGTGCTGATTGCAGAATATTCATTGCAATATGATCAATTTCAGATGGAACGCTCTCAAATGAGGGAATCAAATATGTATTCTTTAATCTTGTGCCGTTTATATATGAATAAAAAAATGCATCTTCAACAATCAGGGGCAATCGAATGATTTTTAACGGCTGGTCGATTTTATGGGCGGTCACTTCCAATGATTTTACTGCTTCCTCCAGTTCCGCCTGTATGATGTCATTATCATCCTGATGCAATTTTGCTACAACGACTGTTTCAGGTGTTAAAAACTGGGCAATTATATCTGCATGTCCCGTGGCTTCGCCTGTAAGAGCAGGCAGTACAGCCAGGGCCGTGCAGCCGAGAATATCCCGGAATCGTTCAAACTCTTCAGGATATTGCAGATCTACGGCAGCTTCTTCAAGACTTTTGTCAGTTATGGCGCACAGACCGTTTCCATTGCTTATAACTGCTCCCCCGTCAAGGAGGTAGTCGCCCTGTTCTATGGTGCCCCCGATATATCCGGCAAGCTGGTCTGGCACAGAATCATCATGGAGCAGTCCGTTGGTGTATGTAAAATCCATCCATTTGACAGATCCATTGCCTGTCTTTAACTGAAGGGGACCATAGTCCCGGACCCAGGGAGAATCAATTGACAGATGTAACAGAATATTGTTACTGCCCTGCTGCTCATGCAGAATTTTTTCTCTGTGCAGTTCATCTTCCCTGTTCATTAAAATATAAACAGGGGTCATATCATTATGTGCGGCCGAGATTATTGTATCAATCGATTCCTGCCATTCCTCGTTTTCAACTATGAGTAAAACGTCGGGTGCCTCCCAATCTCCCCTGTGTATATAAGACTGGACCGATGCAGCGGACAGTGGAAAGTCTCTATCGTCATATGCAGAAATTCTGAACTGATCTGAAGAAAATGCATATGCAAAACCGGGCATGATACCGGACATTACAAAGGAACACAGAAAAAATATCAGAATCCAATTAATTGAATCGCAAAGAAATAAACAGGACTTGTATTTTATGAAATATCTATTAATCACTCAAAGCTCTATTCTGTTTCAATTACAGGTGACGATTGTTATTTGCAATGAATAGCCGTTGAGTAGTCACTAAATGTCCTCTTTAACCGGAATATTTTCTGTTTTTGTGTTATTATTTTGCATCAGGGACATGGTTTATCATTTCCATAGAATAATTTCATTCACAGGGGCAGACACACAGGTGCGCATCTGCATAATTTAATCAGATAGTTAAAAAAAAGACGAACAATGACTATTAAATAACATGGTCAGAAATGGGTGATACTGTTTCAAAGAAATCACAATACAGGGCGATCAGAATGTGGCCTGAAGATGAAAGGCCCCGGGAAAGGCTGCTCAAGTACGGAGCCGGTTCATTAAGCACGGCACAACTGCTTGCAATTATATTACGGGTCGGTGGAAGAGGAAAAAGCGCTATCCAGCTTGCAAGAGACGTGCTGAATAATTTCCACAGCCTGAACGATATTGATGATGCGTCACTGGCTGAATTTTCAGAAATCAAGGGAATGGGCAGTGCCAAGGTGTCACAGGTAAAGGCAGCGTTGGAACTGGGAAAGAGGCTTATGCAGGAAAGCAATGACTGGAATACGGGAAACAGGTCTTTCACCAGCAGCAGGGATGTATATGATTATTACAGGCCGAGTTTTTTTGGTCTGAAAAAGGAAAAATTTCTCTGTGCGTTACTCAATACAAAAAATGCAGTCTTTAAAGACCTGGTGGTTTCAGAAGGCACGCTTACGTCATCACTTGTTCATCCCAGGGAGGTGTTCAGATATGCCATTAAAGAGGCTGCTGCTTCTGTGCTGTTTGTTCACAATCATCCCAGCGGAGATACACATCCGAGCAGGGATGATATTGATATAACAAAGCGGCTGGTGGAGACAGGTAAGTTAGTGGGTATACATGTACTGGACCATATTATTATATCTGACGGCACATATCTGAGCCTGATGGAAAAAGGGTATCTGAAAGAATAAGAAATTACTCCAAAACAGCTTTATTTTTCGAAATAACTCCTGGCAGCATGATTTTTTTGCCTAAATAGTCTAAAATGTCTTACCGAACCCGGATCGTAGACTGAATAACTGCCACTGTCCATCAACCCACATTGCTGATTCAATTCGGTTTTTACGATATCCAGGATGTATGATCAATTCAAATCTAGATATATCAATAGACGAATTAACTTCTGATAATAATTTGATTTATGGAGGACAACATGTCAAAAGTGCAGAGAGCACTTATCAGCGTCTCGGACAAAAGCGGGATTGTTGATTTTGCAAAAGAGTTAAAAGATCTTGGCATTGAGATACTATCAACAGGCGGTACTGCCAGGGCCCTAAAAGATGAAGGCGTTGATGTAAAAGATGTATCTGACCATACAGGCTTTCCGGAAATGATGGACGGCAGACTTAAAACTCTTCATCCGAAAATTCATGGCGGACTTCTGTGGAGAAGGAACAATGACAAAGACAGGGAAGAGATAGAAAAGCACGGCATTGAATCTATTGATATGGTAGTGGTCAACCTCTACCCCTTTGAGCAGACTGTTTCAAAACCTGATGTATCATTTGATGATGCCATTGAGAATATCGACATAGGAGGTCCAACAATGATAAGGGCGGCATCAAAGAACTTCAGGGACGTTGCGGTAATTGTTGATCCTGAAGATTATACAAAGGTCCTTGCTGAGATGAAGTCAGGCGGTGGTGAAGTCAGTTTTGATACGAAACTGTACCTTGCCAAAAAGGTCTTCTCCCATACCGCTCAGTATGATACGTTTATATCCGGCTATCTGAACAAACAGGGAGCATCAGATGAAATCTTTCCTCAGAATTTTACGAAAAGCTACAGGAAGATATCTGATGTCAGATATGGTGAAAATCCGCATCAGAAGGCGGCAGTTTACAGGGAACCACTTAATGACGGTCTTTCCCTTGTTGATGCAAAAATATTGCAGGGCAAAGCCATGTCTTTTAATAACTACCTCGATTCCAGCGCTGTGATTGATCTGGCAAAGGAGTACAGTGAAAGGCCGACTGCTGTTATTGTCAAACATAATAATCCGTGCGGTGTTGCTTCTGCCGACACTCTCAGTGAAGCATATAAAAATGCATTTGAGACAGATCCTGTATCTGCATTCGGCGGGGTAATTTCCTTAAACAGGACGGTTGACGAGGCAACGGCAAAGGAAATACTGAACCTCTTTGTTGAAATAATAATAGCGCCTTCCTTTGATGAAGCGGCCTTAAAGCTGATCAGTGAGAAACCTAATATCAGACTGCTTGAGCTTGATATATCTAAAGACGTTTCAGGTTTTGAGATGAGAAAGATCCAGGGCGGACTGCTTCTTCAGGAGAGGGACCTTGGCATGATCCAGGACCTGAAATCATGTGAGGTAGTAACAAAGAGGGCGCCAGATGAGGAGGAATATGCAGCAATGGCTTATGCGTGGAGAGTGTGCAAGCATATGAAATCCAATGCCATTATTTATGCTTCTAAGGACAGGACACTGGGGATAGGCTGCGGACAGACCAGCAGGGTTGACTCGGCAAGACTGGCTGCGATGAAAGCAGCAAATTATGATATATTACTTGAGGGTTCGGCTGTTGCTTCAGATGCATTTTTCCCTGCAAGGGACGGAATTGACGTTGTTGCAGAGGCAGGTGCAACAGCTATAATTCAACCGGGAGGATCGATCAAGGACAAGGAGACGATTGCTGCCTGCGATGAGCATGATGTGGCAATGATATTTACCGGTATGAGGCATTTCAGGCATTAAAATACAGTAACGCGTGACGAGTAATCAGTAACGAGTCTAAAGTTTTTTTTTCTACTCGTCACCCGTCACTCGTCACGCGTTACTAACTACGGAGGTTTACATGAAGGTTCTTGTTATTGGAGGAGGCGGCAGAGAACATGCCCTTGTGTGGAAGCTCAGGCAGAGCCCGAGGGTTGATAAGGTGTATTGTGCACCGGGAAACGCAGGGATTTCTGAGATTGCAGAATGTATTGATATTAAGAGTGATAACTTTGAAGGATTAATTGACTTTGTTAAATATAACTGGATTGATCTTACTGTGGTCGGTCCTGAAGCACCTCTGTCTGAAGGAATAGTTGATGCCTTTGTTAAGGAAGGGAGAAGGATTTTTGGACCTGAGAGTGCCGGTGCGCAGCTTGAGGGAAGCAAACAGTTTGCTAAGGACTTTATGCAGAAATATGGTATCCCCACTGCAGAATATAAGACGTTTTCATCTTATAATCAGGCAGAAGAGTATGTAAGACTCAAGGGTGCCCCTATTGTTGTAAAGGCTGATGGACTGGCTGCGGGAAAGGGAGTTATCGTTGCTGAGGCAGTCGATGAAGCCATTGATGCCCTGAAACTGATAATGAAAGATAAGGCCTTTGGCGACGCAGGCAGTAAGGTGATTGTTGAACAATGCCTGAAAGGTGAAGAGGCATCATTCATGATACTCACTGACGGCAAAACAGTTGTGCCGCTGGCAACGTCCCAGGACCATAAACAGATCTTTGATGGAGACAGGGGCCCTAACACGGGCGGAATGGGCGCTTACAGTCCTGCTCCGATTGTGACTGATAAAATGAGCACAGAAGTCATGAAGACGATAATTGATCCCATGATTAAAGGTCTTGAACGGGAGAGGATCAATTACAGGGGGGTCATATATGTAGGATTGATGATCTGTGACGGCAGGCCTTTTGTTCTTGAATATAATGTGCGCTTTGGCGATCCTGAAGCTCAGCCCATATTGTCCAGGCTTGATTGCGACCTGTGTGATTTATTAAAAGCCACTGCAGAGGGAAGACTGAATGAAATAGATGTGACCTGGAAGGACGGCGTTTCGATTTGTGTGGTTCTTGCATCAGAAGGATATCCGGGACCATATAAAAAAGGAGATGTCATCAAAGGACTTGATGCCTTTAAAAACAGCAGTGATGTAGTTGTGTTCCATGCAGGCACGAGTCATAACAATGGTGAAGTTGTTACCTCCGGAGGTCGGGTGTTAGGTGTTACCGCTCTTGGTGATGATCTTAAGTCTGCTCAGGATAAAGCGTACAGGGCGATTGAAAAAATTAATTTTGATGGAATGCAGTTCAGAAAAGATATAGGCGACAAGGCAATAAAAAAACAGTAGTAAGAAGCTGGCATCAACAGTTAAGGGAATACAGCGTGACGCTGAATCCTGACTACCAGCTACGATCTACTGATTACTATTTGCAATATTTATATAATCAATTGTATTGGAGAATAATATTATGAAAGCAAAAGTATTAATCTTAATGGGCAGTGATTCTGACTTATCTGTAATGGAAGGAACTGCGAAAATATTAAAGGAATTCAGGATACCTTATAAAATGACGGTATCATCTGCCCACAGGACGCCTGACAGGACTGTGAAGCTAATCAGGGACTCTGAAAAGAACGGTGTTCAGGTCATAATCGCCGGGGCAGGAGCTGCTGCTCATCTTGCAGGTGTTGTTGCTTCCCACACAACGCTGCCTGTTATTGGCATTCCTATAGATTCTTCTCCTCTTAAAGGGATTGATGCCCTTTACTCAACGGTCCAGATGCCTCCCGGCATTCCGGTTGCGTCGATGGCAGTGGGCAGGGGCGGTGCAAAAAATGCAGGTATTTTTGCCGCACAGATTCTGGGACTTACTGATACAAGGATTGCAAAAGCCCTTAAGGAGTACAAGAAGAAGATGGCTGCTGAAGTTGTAAAAAAGGCCAAAAAGGTAGAGAAGCAGTAATTTTATTTTGTGTTCTGTATTTTTTCCAGCACAGAGCATTTCTTTTTACCTTCCGGAAGTGTCTGCGTTATATTTCATTTTTGTTAATTATATGAAATATTGAACTTGAACCTGCTTAATTCTGAATGCAATGTATCAGGTTAAAGCAATCAGGGTTAACGGCCGAATATAATTAATAAACGGGGCATACATCATATGGTTTGTTTTTATAGCAACATATACGTACATAGGGAACATAATGGTTATGGTAGGACGTGATGTAGGAGTAGTTAAATGGTTTGATGAAGCTGAAGGCTATGGGTATATATCCCGTAAAGGAGAAGATGATCTTTATGTGCATTACAGTTCTGTTCTTTGCCATGACAATGACTGTAAGATTAGTGAAGGCGATTCAGTGACTTTTACTGTGGTTCAGGGAAAACGTGGTTTTCAGGCCCAGGACGTTGTTGTAATCAAACACACATATAATTAATAATCCATAGTAATTTATTTATGTTATCTTCGGGACCAATACCCCGTGGCTAGCTGTGTTTGTCATAGTAGCGTGCTGAGGTGTAGTTCATATTTTCTTCATAGAATACTTATACATTTAAGATTAAAGTATGATCACCTTTAAAAAGTTCCCGGACATAAATACATGTTTTAAGTTAATTGGTCATTATGATAGAATGGTGGATACATTCAGCACTAAATATATCACTTAAATCCAAGGAGGAAGTATGACAAAGAAAGTTAGTCTGATAGTGCTTGTTTTATTATTCATCCCGCTATTGCTCACGGGATGTGTAGACAAGAAAAAAATTGATGAGATAGCAGAGACGCAGAAAGAGATACTGGCCACATTAAAGAGTATGGAAGGTAAAATTGGAAACCTGCCTAAAGCAGCAGCTCAGCCCTCAAGACCGACCATTGATTATAATAAAGTCCATAACCTGCCAGTCGGAAGTTCAGCAATCAAGGGAAATAAAAATGCTCCTGTTACAATTGTTGAATTTTCAGATTTTCAGTGTCCCTACTGCGCCCGTCTGCAGCCGACTTTGAATCAGGTTTTAAAGGCATATCCAAAGGATGTTAAGCTTGTATTCAAGGATTTTCCGTTGTCATTTCATAAGCAGGCAAAAAATGCTGCCAAGGCTGCCCGCGCAGCAGGAGAGCAGGGCAAATACTGGGAAATGCATGACCTGATATTTGAAAAATATTCCACAGTAAATGAAGCGATGTTCAAGGAATTTGCAGGTAAACTCAATCTTGATATGACCAGGTTCAACGCAGATTACAGCAGTAACAAGTATGATAACCTGATCCAGCAGGATATTAACCTGGGCAGGACAGCCGGTGTAACAGGAACTCCTTCTCTGTTCCTTAATGGCAAGAGGATGCAGAGAAGATCGTTTGATGATTTCAAGACTGCTATTGATGCTATCATAAAAAAGAAATAGCAAAACAACCAGCTTTAATGCCGTGATTATAAAAGGCCGGGACTGATTCCCGGCCTTTTATATGTATTATGAGATGTTTTGAAATATGCTCACCACTGGAACATATAGGTTTAATGTGCTTTAATATTATTATTTGTTGAGTATGTATGTGACATTGTTCCACGAATTCAGGGGCGGTAAGTATCAATGATTAAGGGCGGAGATTTTAGTACAACTTTTTTTGAGGGATTAAATTCCCTTGCTGAATCTGCATTTCCGAAAAAATGTAAAACATGTGGACGCATGTTTGAAACTGCAGATCAGTTTCTTAAGGAGACCGAAGATATCAGGGAATCAGTTACCGGGCTGAAGCAGAGCAGGGATGAAAAAGGGGCCACTATAGTGGAAGCATTCAGGAATTGCCCGTGCGGTTCAACATTGATGGACTTTTTTAATGACAGACGTGACCAGTCCAAGGCGGGTGACGCGAGGAGAAACAAGTTTAACGATTTACTGGTCTTTCTCGTTGAAAACGGCCTTGAAAGGGAAGTGGCAAGAAATGAACTGCTTAAGGTCATGAGAGGGGAAAAAAGTGATATTTTATCAAAGATCCAGCCTCCCTCGTCAGGAAAATAAATTAAGATGATTAGTCCAGGTTTATTAAACTTTCAATTTAATATTATGACCTGAACTCATATAACAGCCTTTACAATTCTTTTTTGCTGCATGTGGTGTTTCCATTGTATTCTTATCATGAGTCAATGAGTTGGATTCTGAAAACCTTTCAGAAGAGATTTCCCTGTGGCAACATCTTGTTCAATATCATACAATTTTATATTAGGAATGATACGTTGCATTGCGTAGTTTCTTAAGGACAAATAAAAAAAGGATGCTGAAACTAGAGAGGGGGAGATATAAAAGGACAAATTATAAGGGAGGAGCCCTTTATATCAGTTTCAACATCCTTATTTGATATAGTAATTCAGCATAAAAATTAATTAAGTGATATGAATCACAGGAACTGTATAATCATGGAATTTAACAGGATGTGATGAGTATTCAATCAGGATGTGAGGATGTCCAGAAGCCTGTCCAGATCATCAAGGGAGTAATATTCAATTTCTATCTTACCTTTTTTATTTGACTTATGGATCAAACGCACTTTTGTACCAAGGCTGTGCATCATCTTTTCCTCCAGAGAGGCGATCTGGGCATCTTTGGCTGCCTTTGTTCGGGAATGCTTTTTACCTGATGCTCCCTTCTTGCATAGTGCTTCTGCTTCTCTTACGCTAAGACCCTTAAGAATTATCCTTGTTGCGATCTCTATCTGCAGTCTCTGGTCATCAATCTGAAGCAGGGCTTTTGCATGGCCGATACTTAATGAACCTTCTGCAATCCATTTTCGTATGTTCGCGGGGAGTTTTAAAATCCTGATATAGTTTGTTACTGTTGCCCTGTCTTTACCGACTTTTCTGGAAAGATCATCATGGGTAAGGTTGAAATCTTTTATAAGTCTCTGAAATGCCTCGGCTGTTTCGAGCGGGTTAAGGTCTTCTCTCTGGATATTTTCTATAAGTGCCAGTTCCAGGGCTTCGACAGGCGCAGCATCTTTTACTATTACAGGGATACGGTCAAGACCTGCCAGTTTGGCAGACCTCCATCTACGTTCTCCTGCGATCAGCTGATAAACACTGCCCGCGGTTTTCCGGACTATAACGGGCTGAATAACACCTTTTTCTTTTATCGAAGCGACCAGTTCATTCAGGGCTTTATCATTAAAAATTCTTCTCGGTTGATATTCATTAGGAACAATGGAGTCTATTTCAAGATCAAGTACCTCTTGTACATGAACTTTCTTCTTCTCGGGAATTAAGGCTGAGAGTCCCTTACCAAGCGCTGGTTTCATGAGCGATGATCTCCTTTGCAAGTTCAATATAGCTCTGGGCGCCTTTTGAACGTATATCATAAAGCATGACTGGTTTACCATGACTCGGCGCCTCTGCGAGAGTTATATTTCTGGGAATAACAGTCCTGTAAACTTTATCTCCGAAATGTCTTTTTAATTCGTCCGTGACCTGGTTGGCCAGGGTATTTCTTCCATCAAACATGGTGAGCAGTATTCCTTCTATTTCCAGAGAGGGATTAAACGAATCCCTGATGAGGTTATATGTATGAAGCAGCATACTGATTCCCTCAAGGGCGTAATATTCGCACTGCATGGGTATAAGCAGGCTGTCTGCTGCTACAAGGGCATTCAGAGTCAGGAGGCTGAGCGAGGGCGGGCAATCAATGAAAATATAATCGTATTGAGTCTTGACCTGTTCAAGTGCGTTTTTTAAAATGGTCTCCCGGCTGTCTTTGGTTGAAAGCTCAAGCTCTGCACCAATAAGTTCAATGTTGGACGGTACTATTTTCAGGTTTTCCAGGCTGGTTGTCTGGATAATATCCTCCAGACCCCTTCTTTCTGTATACAGGTCATACAGGCTTCCATTGGAGGAGTTTTTGTCGAGGCCGAGACCGCTTGTAGAATTGCCCTGGGGATCTGCGTCTATAAGCAATACTTTTTTTTCAGCGGCCGCAAGGGATGCTGCTATATTAATTGCGGTAGTGGTCTTTCCGACGCCACCCTTCTGGTTGGCTACTGCTGTTATTTTTCCCATGACAAAAAAGAGCTATATATCTGATGTGATACGTATAATTATGAAATATATTTTTTATGGCTGTGATTTAATTTCAATACAGAACATTATATCAGGTTTAATCAGGCCCCGTCCTGTACAAATTTAAATCCTTTTTTTATCGACAGTTCCGCTCGCGCAAGTTCTTTTCCCAGATATGCGGCATGGCCAAGATCTGATACCCATTTATTATCGACTATAGTCAGGTAAATGTCCCGGCTGCTCTTACCTTCAATCTTCCTTAACAGTTTATTGTCATAAGAATAATGCTCAACCAGGAGGGAGCCGTTCTTTTTGGAAGGGACAATTACAAAGTAGCCGGCTTTATCCAGTTTTATGGAGGTTTTTGCATACTTTTTTGCTTTAACCGCAGAATCAGTTGTACCGATAAATGAGACCGGCATCGCAGCGGTCTGCTGGTCACTGCAGTCACCATGACATCCGCAGCCTGAGGCAGCCTTTGATGAAAGTGCTTCCACGGCAAGTTCTTTAACTCTCCTTGTTAGAGTCCTTATATTTTCACAACCTGTCTGGTCATCCATTGTGATCTGTTTACGGAATTTATCCACATCTGATGAGGACACATTTTTTAAAATTGGACGTCTGCCTTCAGAGCCAATGATACGCATGTTTTTATCAACGCCGTTTTCCCACAGAGCCAGCAGGGTCTTTCCGCTCTGGTGTCCTGCCGTGTCTTTTCCGGCCAGGATCAAATGCGAGATGGACGTATTTGAAATGACATTTTTTACTATTTTGTCAATGCCGATATTTTCTGTTTCTGTCTTTCCAACTATACATAGTCCTGAAGGATTTGCCTTGACCAGTTTTGCTTCCAGTTTTACACTTGAAAGTGTGGTAACAGCAATTGGGGCTGATCTGTCTATCACAGTGTATTCCCCTTCGACAGGCGGCCATGAGCCTGTATCTATCTGAATTTCACAACTGGATAATGTGGCTGATGCCAGTTTCGGATACCTTGCTGTAAGCATGGTCATTGCTTCCGGAGGAATACAATATTTACAGCCGAAACACGGATATTCCTGGGGCTCGAGTTTATCATACCACTCATGTACATTCCGGAGCAGCTCCTTTGCATCCTTTAGTTTTAGCAGAGGAAGAGAGGCCTTCAGATTCTCAAGGGTGCCTCTCATACAGCCGCACTTACGGCATCTTGGGAGCTTCATACCCCGCAAAATTTCTGCATGGACCTTTGTAAACGTGGGATTCATGCAACTATTATGAATGATACCAGCTCAAAACATCAACTTGATCTCTTCAACTGGAGCAACACTATAATGTAAAGAATTAACCGGTATTGTCCGAAAAAAATATACAGCATTACTTGATTATTTTTATGCATAAATGCTGTCATTAGATAAAGGAATGAATAACCTGTTATGCAATACGCGTGGATAGTCTGTAATCATTAAGCAGATATAAGAACTCCATCGTATAGAGTCTGTTTAATGGATCCCTATCAAAGACTGAATAAGCTCTGGGAAAAAACCAGACCCAGAATTGAGATAACTGACCGTGCGTTTGTTATTCTGCGGATAGTTATTTTCATTGGAGGCATAGGCTGGCTGTTTCTTGCTGATATGTCTCAGGAGACCTTTCTAAATGTTCGAAGTATCTTTGTTTATTTCTTAATTTACAGCATTGCCATATATGTGTGGCTTTTTGTCTCACCTGAAAAGAAAAAAACCATATATGGAACTGCTCTTGTGTTTGATCTTATTTATACATCATTGCTTGTTCGGGTAACAGGCGGGTTTGAGAGTTCTTTTTTTAATGGATTTTATTTAATGACTGCTCTCTATTCCTTTTATTTTGGGCTTATACCCGGTACTGTCATAGCCGCGGTTGCTTCAGTACTGTACTTTGTCAGCTGTGGATGTGAATTTGGCACTCTTCACTGGGCGGATTTTTTCGTTAGAATTTCCTTTCTGTTCCTGCTTGCAATTCCACTGGGAATGCTTTCTCAAAAACTGAAAAGTGACAAGGAGAAAATAGAAAATCTTAATAAGGAGCTGCAAGGATATATAGAGGAGCTGCGGAGCATTCAGGGGAAGCTTATACAGGGAGAGAAACTTTCCGCATTGGGCAGGTTGACCGCAGATGTGGCACATGAAATAAGGAACCCTCTTACATCAATCGGTGGATTTGTCAGGAGGTTAAACAGGAAATTAATTGCTGGCACCAGGGAAAAAGAATACGCCGAGATTGTCATGTCTGAGGTAGACAGGCTGGAGAGAATCCTGAGAGATGTCCTTATGTTTTCAAGAGATGCAAGGTTTGAAATGGCAGAACATCAGATAAATGATTCTGTCGCCGATGTGATCGAAACCTTCAGAAGTTTATGTGATGAACAATCGATTATGATCTCAACCGATCTTGCAGAACCTCTGCCGGACATTCTCATTGACAGAGATCATATTCGTCAGGCCGTTAATAATCTTATTTCAAATGCAATCGA
The DNA here is from genome assembly GCA_945788685.1 of Thermodesulfovibrionia bacterium. GTDB lineage: Bacteria > Nitrospirota > Thermodesulfovibrionia > UBA6902 > UBA6902 > CALZJD01. The sequence goes on from CALZMZ010000047.1 coordinate 15,658, forward strand.
TGTAATGCCGGATGGGGGAAGGCTCTCAATTAAAACATATCTGGAAGAGATTTATTATGCTGAATTTATTGTCATAGAGGTAAAGGACACCGGACCGGGGCTGACAAATGATGCGACGAAAATGATGTTTGAGCCTTTTTATACAACTAAAGAGATTGGAGTAGGTACCGGACTTGGTCTGTCTATATGCAAGAAGATCATGGATGAGCATAACGGGTTGATCTTTGTTGAAAGCGAGCTTGGCCATGGCACAACGTTTAAAATGTACTTTCCTCATCAGAGCAGTGAGAACGGGTCGAAAATTAAATGCTGGGAATTTACCAAATGCGGTGTTGAAAAGGCCGAAGGCGCAGTCAATATGAGATGTCCTGCCTATCCTCACTATGGACGCATGTGCTGGGCTGTTGCCGGTACTTTTTGCGGCAAAAAAGTGAGCGGGGCTGTAGCACAGAAACTGGGTGACTGCAGAAAGTGCGGCTTTTATAAGCGGGTCGCCTTAATGAAAGATATTTAATTTTAATATGAATTAAGCTTGCCCTGATAATAGTTCAGTTCATCTTTTTTATCCTTACATTTCAAAACTCAGCAGGGTGTGTTCACATATAAAAGAATTCACCAACCTACATTTTTCTCACAGTCATAGAGGTAAGCTTTAAAAAAAGTTTTGAATACGGCGTAATGCTACGAAATATTATCAATCCTGGAACTCTATCAACATGTAAACTGCATGCTGAAGTTCTGCTGCGAAAGCCGCTCACAAAACTTTTTTTAAAAGCTCACCTCCATGACTCATACATTTATACATAATGAGGGTTAAATTTGCATTTTTAAGTGTTTTATCATAGAATGTCATGTCAGATAATAACTGATTTGGGCCCATAGCTCAGTTGGCTAGAGCCACCGGCTCATAACCGGTTGGTCCCAGGTTCGAGTCCTGGTGGGCCCACCAGATTTTTTCTGAATCATTGAGCAAAGGATTGAACGTATCTTGAATGAACAACTAAAACTTCTTATTGAGCTGCAGGATCTTGACACTGAAATTGTATCGATAGTTGATAATATTGAATTACTGCCACGCAAGTTTTCTCAATTTGAAGTCCCTCTAAAGGAAGCCCGTACTTCACTGGAATCCATTAATAAAAAGGCCGAAGTTCTTAACAAAAAGAAACATGATAAGGATCTGGAGCTGGATGAGGTCCAGGACAAGATTGATAAACTAAAGGCCAGAAGCAGTGACATTAAAACGAACAAGGAATATGAGGCCCATCGTAAAGAGATAGAGGTCTTTGAAAACAACATTTATAAGATTGAAGATGAGATCCTTGTTTTAATGGAAGAGATTGAGGCATCTGCCGGTAATATGCGGAAGGAAGAGGAGATTGTAAGGAAAGCGGAAGATGAATTTAAAAAGCAGGAAAAAATAATAGAAGAGGAAAAAAACAGGCTCAATTCAGAAATAGAAGTGTACAAGGCAAGAAGAAATGATTTTGTGACCAGAATAGATAAAGAACTCTATGATCAATATATGCAGAAATTTGACAGGCTGGGTGGACTGGCGGTTGTTCAGGTCAGGAATGAAATATGTCTTGGCTGTAATACAAATATTCCGCCGCAGCTTTACAATGATATAAAGGAAACGGGCAAGACCTATACCTGTTATTATTGCAAGAGATTTTTATATTATCTGGAACCGCCGCCTCCAGATGAAAACCCTCAGTCAATCCCTCAGTCTTCTTAATGACAGGCAACAGCAACAATGGTAATGCGCAGCCAGGCCTGTTTGAATCCGGAGGAAACATGTCACGGAAAGACCCTGTTATTAAGTCTGCAACAATGTTCTGTGACGGGGCATCGAGCGGGAATCCCGGAAAATCAGGCATCGGGGTGTTTATCAGCTTTGACAGCACAGGATCGCCTGATGAAAGCAGGACATACAGGTTGTCGGAATTTATTGGTGTTGCAACAAACAATGTTGCTGAGTATTCTGCTCTTATCAGGGGCCTGGAAAAGGCAAGATCACTGGGCGTTAAGACCATTGATATTTATCTGGATTCCGAACTTCTTGTAAAGCAGATGAATGGCATATACAAGGTGAAGAATAAGAATCTGTTTAACCTCTGGATTCGGGCAAAAGAGCTGTCAAGGGATTTTGACAGCTGCAGGATTACGCATGTCCGGAGAGAAATGAACACAGAAGCTGATTCTCTTGCACGGCAGGCCGTGAAAAAAGGGAGGTAATCCGGTCAGGTACATAACGGGCATAATGTTAAAAGAATAAGGGAGAATATCCATGGATATTAAGGCATATGAAAAGGCACAGCTTACCGCACAGAAGATAAGTTTTGCATATGAAGACCTGTTTGGAGATAAAGAAAATAGGAAGATAT
>CALZMZ010000048.1 GCA_945788685.1 Thermodesulfovibrionia bacterium
CACCTGCTGTGCAGAGAAAGGGACGTTTTCAGGAGGCTTTTTGGAGACCTTGATTTCTGCCCGATGATTTTTACATATGATGAAAATGATGTGTATGTTGAATCAGTTATTGAACCAGAAAGTGATATGAACTCTTTAGTATTAACAACAGTCAATTCTGACAGGACCCTGCCATTAATCAGATATAAAAGCGGGGACAAAGGCGAGACATTATCAGGAGAGCAGATCAACAGGGTCCTGAAGGCTTATGGTCACATACCTTTAATATCTTCTCCTGATACAAAAATCCTGGTACATTTCGGGCGCGGCGAAAGCATATCAAATATATATCCCGAGCAGGTAAAGGAAATTATGTTCGATAATTGGGAGATAGCTGCAACTACTACGGGCAATTTCAGGTTATTCAAAAGCAGCGGCGCTGTGCAACTTGCGGTACAGCTTAAACAGGGGATTGTTCCAGACTATGTATGGGAAGAGAAATACAGTGAGGCATTTGATACTCTTCCATTAAAAATAAAACTCTACTCATTTGCACAATTTCCTCATGTGCTGGATTTCGAAAGGAAGGTCAGATATGTCTGTGACAGTGATTCCCGCATTGAAAGCGGAAGAAAAGCGGAAAGCTTATCAGCTGCGCTATAAGATGATGTGTCAGGACCTGAAATGGCTTCCTGACGAAGGATATGTAAATCAGGAAGAGCAGGACGAGTACGACAAAAACCAGAGCCTTATTTTCCTTGCATTGGATGAATCAGGTAACTGTCTGGGTACTTCCCGGCTGATATTGCCGGGAGAAATAGCGTTACCCATAGAAGCAAATTTTGATTTATACCCGAGAGAATTTATCGAGGCAATCCATGGAAAATTAACGTATTGCATGGAAGTTTCCCGGTTCGTTGTTCCCCAGAATTTACATTATAAAAACCATGAAATAACATTAATGCTCTGCAGGGAAATGATAAGGACCTGCATTACCATGGGAGTTTCCCATACGTTTATGTCTATTGATGTCAGGTTTTATCGTCTCTTGAAAATGATTGGATTAAGGCTTGCAGAGATTGGCGAAACAAAACTATATATGGGCTCGAAGACCACTCCAGGGATTTTAGCATTTCAAAGTCTGCTGCCGAATTTAAAGGTCAACAAACCCTCTCTTTATGACTTTTTGGCTGCAGAAGGGGACATGGTAAAGGAGACATCACATGCGTAATGTCAGGTCAAGAGCCCATATAAATTTTTTATTGTTAATAATGTAATTTTTATACATTACACTGGATTCATACAGAGAGAGATTAATTAAGGTGATGAAATGAAGGTCAAAGGAATATCCAGGATAAAAGCTGGCGAAACACGTACAAAAAGAAAAGTCTTTATTATTGATGATCATCCCATAGTACGTCAGGGAGTGACTGATCTTATTAACAGGGAAAATGATCTCCTCTCATGCGGGGATGCCGGGGGAATTGCCAATGCCATGTCATTAATCAGCAAAAGCAAGCCTGATGTTGTAATCGTAGACATTTCACTTGGGCCGTCAAGTGGCTTAAAAGTCATCGAAGACCTCTGCCATCAGTATCCTCATTTACGCGTGCTCGTACTTTCGATGCATGACGAAACTGTTTATGCAGAACGTTGTCTGCGCTTAGGTGCCAAAGGGTATATAATGAAGATGGAGCCACCGGATAAACTAATTATGGCAATAAGAATGGTCCTTAATGATGAAATGTACATTAGCGCCAAACTGGGTCCAAAACTCATCAAAAAAATGGTATCAAAAAGCACCGGGGTCAACAGTTCCGGTATTGAACAGCTCAGTAACAGGGAGCTTGAAGTATTCCAGTTCATTGGACAGGGCATGAAAACCAGGGACATAGCCGAGTCACTGAATCTCAGCATTAAGACAATTGAGACATATATAGCCCACATCAAGAAGAAAATGGGTTTTAACAGTTCCAGAGAATTATTTCTCTATGCTGTTCAATGGTCCATTTCAGAAAAAAAGTTCTGATTTCATAAGTATATGTGAAATAATCTCTCCTGCCCGGGCCCCTTATTCGTACATACACAAGTATTTTCAATTCCAGTTCTTTTCGCAGTTCCTGCGTGTCATGTAATTAAAGAATTTACCTGACTGTACGGTTTATATATAATACGGGTATAACTATGTTGAATCATTTCGGTCAGTAACAATAAATCATATTCCTGAAAAGTCTCATTGGGGAATAATTGAACGTTTGCGACTGTTTCTTGATTTATATTGTTAAATTCAGATACGTTAGAGTATCCGGTTAACTTTCCAAAGAACCTGTGAATAATGATTTCTGACAGATTAAAACAAATAAAAGACGAACATAGAGTAATCCTGATTTCATTATTATTAGGTCTTGGCCTGTGGATAGTAGATGCATTCATCGATTCCTATGTTTTCTATGACGATTCGTTTATGAACTCTCTCATTTTTCACGTAAAAGGACACGAACTGTATTTCCGTGTTTTTATGCTGGGAGCTTTTGTAGCATTCTCATTTATAATCTCAAAATTCATTCGAAAACACCGGGTTTCCGAGGAAAAACTGACACAGGCAATTTCCACTGCACATGCTGAAAAAGCAAAATCAGAGAGTATCATTGCTGCCATGGGTGACGGGATAAGCATACAGAGCAGAGATTTCAGGGTCTTATATCAGAACGAAAAGCATAAAAGCCTGATAGGTGAGCATATTGGTTCGTATTGCTATCAGGCATATGAAAAAAGAGAGACTGTCTGTGAAGGCTGCCCTGTTGCAAAGGCCTTTGAAACAGGCATAACTCATAAAACGACAAGAAGCGTTCCCGCTGATAATGGTAATGATGCCTTGCATGTTGAGATTACTGCATCACCTGTAAGAGATTCAGACGGTAATATTTATGCAGGCATTGAGGCTGTCAGGGACATAACAAATCGTATTAAGTCTGAAATATTGATAACTGAGCAGGCAAACCTTGCCGAGCTCCGGGCCAGTATCGGACTTGCTCTTACAAAGGGGAAAACCCTTAAAGAGATGCTGCAGCAATGCAGTGATGCACTTGTTAAGCACCTTGATGCTGCCTTTGCGCGCATATGGACACTGGATAAAAAGGGAACTACTCTGGAACTTCAGGTAAGCTCAGGCATATATACCCATATTGATGGCGAGCACAGCCGGATTCCTGTGGGACAGTTCAAGATCGGTCTTATTGCCGCTGAAAAGAAACCTCACTTAAGTAACAGCCTGATTGGTGATCCGCGTGTTCATAAACAGGAGTGGGTAACACAGGAGCGGATGAAGGCCTTTGCCGGTTATCCTCTAATCATATCTGACAAAGTGATTGGTGTTATTGCCATGTTCTCCCGCAAACCACTCTCTGAAGTTGCCTTTACATCTCTTGAATCAATGTCAGATGAAATAGCGCTCGGGATAAACCGTAAACAGGCAGAAGAGGCCCTGATAAGCAGTGAAGAGAAGTTCAGGACTTTCTTTGAAATGTCACCTGTGGGAATTATTATCAATCCGCTATTTTATGCAGAAACTCCAACTGTAAACAGCAAACTGAAATTTGCGATCTTCAATAAAGCAGCGATAGACTTTTTTGGATACAGCGAAAAAGAATTAAAACAAAAGAGTATATCTGATTTATCTTATCCAGATGATGTTCCTGCAAATAAGGTGCTGATGACCGAGCTTCTTGAGGGCAGGCGTGACAGTTACCAGATAGAAAAAAGATATTTCCGGAAAGACGGCAGCCAGGCATGGGGACATATTAACGCCACTCTTCTTAAAGAATCCGGCATTGCCACCCAAATCATGACCACACTGGATGACATCACGGCACGAAAGAAAATGGAAAATGTAATCCTGCAATCAAAACAGGACTGGGAAAACACCTTTGATTCCATTGTAGATATGATCACCATCCATGACAGGAACTTCAATATAATCAGGGCCAATAAGACCGCACAACAATTTCTTGATATTTCTGCAGATGAAATTCCCGGCCTGAAATGTTTTGAATACTATCATGGAAAGAAATCTCCACCAGAGAACTGTCCGAGCTGCAAATCACTTGAGACAGGGGCTCCTTCTGTTCATGAATTTTATGAGCCGCATATCAAAAAATATGTTGAAGTCAGCGCCATACCAAGATTTGACAGCCAGAACAGATTTTCCGGATTAATTCATATCGTCCGCGATATCTCTAAACGTAAAGAGACCGAAGCCGAGCTTGAAAAACATCGCAATCATCTTGAAGGTCTCATAAGGGAAAAGACAGCAGACTTATCTTCGGCAATCAACCTTCTTAAAGACGAAATAATGCAGAGAAGAAATGCTGAAGACGCGCTAAGGTTGTCGGAAAACAAATATCGTGACCTTTATGATAATGCCCCGGATATGTATCACACCCTGAATGAAGAGAAAATTATTATTGACTGCAACCAGACAGAGGCATTAATGCTTGGCTATGAAAAAGAGGATATTATCGGCAGACCTCTTGCTGATTTTCTCACCGGGGAGTCCAGATCTTTTCTTGATTATGACTATTCAGAACTGCGGGAAAAGGGTGCATTGTTTAATCTTGAGAGAACGTTTAAAAGAAATGACGGGACAACATTTCCTGCCATCATCAATGTGTTTGCCAATTATGATAAACAGGGCAGGATGACAGGAACCAGGGCTATAGCACGGGACATAACCGAACGAAAACAGGCTGAAGCAGAGACAATGCGAGCAGGTCATCTGGCCTCACTTGGAGAGCTGGCTGCAGGGGTGGCTCATGAGATCAATAATCCGATTAACGGGATAATAAACTACGCAGAGATCCTGTCCAGGAAAAGTTCATATGGCAGCAGCGAAAAAGACGTTGCGTCGAGAATTATAAAGGAAGGGGACCGTATCGCAAACATTGTAAGAAGCCTGCTCTCTTTTGCCAGGGACAGTAAAGAGGAAAAGAACCCTGTTAATGTATATAAGATCATGTCCGAATCACTTGCATTAACTGAAACACAGATGCGAAAAGACGGAATCAAACTAAATATCAACATCCCTCATAACCTGCCTCCGATCATTGCCCAACCCCAGCAGATTGAACAGGTTTTCCTCAACCTGCTGAGTAACGCACGATATGCCCTGAATGAAAAATACGAGGGTGAACATAAGGATAAAATACTGGAAATTAGCTGCAGTTCAACACTTGTCGAGATCACTCCGTATGTCAGGATAATATTTTATGATCGCGGGACTGGAATCCCGTCTGACATAATGGATAAAATAATGAACCCTTTTTTCTCAACTAAATCAGGAAATGTAGGGACCGGTCTTGGATTAAGCATAAGCCATGGCATAATAAGCAATCATAAAGGAAAAATGATGTTTGACAGCTTAGAAGGAGAATTCACCAAAGTCCTTATAGACTTGCCTGCCCAGAACAAGGTTAAATAAATCAGATTTCAGGAATTCGATCTATGGCCAAAATACTAATAGTAGACGATGAGGAAAGCATACGATTTACATTTGAAAACTTTCTGACAGATGAAGGTCATGATGTAGATACGGCATCTGTTTTTGAAATGGCTATTGATAAGATAAGCCGGACCGACTATGACCTTATTTTTGCTGATATAATACTTGGCGGCAAAACAGGAATTGATCTTCTTCAGGAGATCAAAAAGCGAAACCAGAGCACTGCAGTTGTCATGATAACCGGATATCCTAATATTGAAACTGCATCTGATGCTGTAAGGTTAGGTGCGTTTGATTATATACCTAAACCGGTCCGATCAGATGCACTTATTCATACAGCTGTCCTTGCTTTGCAGCACAAGGCTCTCCAGGACAAGGCAGATCAGTACCGGTCCAATCTTGAGGCAATTTTCAGGAGTGTTAAGGACGCAATTATTACTGTTAACAAAGACCTTACTGTGGTTGAAATAAATGAAGCGGCAAAAAAAATGTGCAGTATGGGCCCGGGAGATATCGGTAAACCATTTGCCCATCAACGTCCGGATTGCGAAGTAAAATGCCTGGATGTTCTTCAAAAAACAATCACTCATCAAAAAGGAGTTGAAATTAATCGTGCTGAATGTTTGCAAAATGGCAAACTCCGACAGATCGTTACACTAAACACATCTCCTCTTCTTGACAGTAACAACCTTTTCTCAGGAGCTGTAATGGTTATCAGGGACGAGACCCGGATTAATAATCTTGAACGTGACCTGAAGGAGCGCCGGCAGCACCACAATATTATCGGTCATAATGAAAACATGCAAAAAATATATTCACTTATTGAAGATCTTTCCGATATACAGACGACTGTTCTTATAACCGGAGAAAGCGGCACAGGAAAAGAGCTTGTGGCAGATGCAATCCATTACAGCGGTGACAGAAGAGACAGTACGATTGTTAAGGTAAACTGTTCGGCCCTGACAGAAAGCCTGCTGGAGAGTGAGCTGTTCGGCCATGTAAAGGGAGCGTTCACCGGAGCTGATAAAAATAAGGTTGGCCGTTTTCAGAAAGCAGACAGAGGCACCATATTTCTCGATGAAATAGGAGACATTACTCCTCGCATGCAGTTAAAACTCCTCAGGGTATTACAGGAAAGAATTTTTGAACCTGTCGGTGATTCAACTCCAGTCAAGGTTGACGTACGGGTTCTTGCAGCCACCAACCAGGACCTTGCAGAGAAAGTCAGGCTTGGAGAATTCAGGGATGACCTCTATTACAGATTAAATGTTGTAGAGATTTGTGTTCCGCCACTTCGCGACCGCAAGGATGATATACCTCTCCTTGCAGACCATTTCATCCGAAAATTCAACGATACATTCAAAAAGAATATTGAAGCAATATCTGATGGAGTTCAGAAAATTTTTATGGCCTACCATTGGCCGGGCAACGTCCGGGAACTGGAGCATGCATTGGAGCATGCTTTTGTACTATGCAGAAATAAAATTATTGCTCAGGAGCATCTGCCCGGTAATTTCAGCAGTCTAGTGACCCATTCCCATTATATCCCAGCTTCTAAAAATAACGAGGTTGATCCTCAGGCTATTCAGGAAGCGCTCAGAAAATCAGGTGGCAATAAAGCCAAAGCTGCTCGTCTTCTGAATATAAGCAGACAAACCATATATAGAAAATTAATGGACTAGCAGACAATATTCATGGTGAACTCGGTCCCAGTGGAATAAGGGCTGGTAATCATTTCCACAGATTATTTAGACGTTCCTGCAGTGTAACATGTTACACTAATGTAACATACACACATGTAATATGTTACGCTCCCACGACATAATTCCATTCTCAAGCATAAAAAATTATCTATATAACCACCTGATATTATTTGATAATTTAACTAATACTCTTTTCAATCATTCCTGGCACGCTACTTGTAATGTAATTTGTATAAAGTAAAGCTTCTCTTAATTGTTTTCGGCAAAAGACTAAAAAGTAACATATCACATTTATAACGCAGTGAGGTCATAAATGATAAAGAAGGATGTAATGAACACCGACAGCGATATATGTCCCTTTGTCCGTAAACCCTTTTCGGAATGTCACTGTTTTGACATGACAAGCCGCAATATTGATTCAGCAATACACTATTGCGTAAATCATTTTCAGTCCTGTGAGATATTTCAAATGAAAAGCGTAAAGAAAATTTCAGGTCATGAGACAAAACCGGGATTCAAGTCCCTTGAAGCCAGTTAATAGTATGCATGGCATGAGACAGGGTAAATCGGAAAAGATTAAGCAAATGGCAGCAATAATTATTGAGATGAGCAAATGAAAGTCAAGAAAGAATCATTAGATAATGTAGGTATTTTCTTTTTAAGCGGTGATATAGCTGCTGAGCATGAAGATAATTTAAAGCTTCTGCTGATGAAGGCAGTTCATGCTGAGAACCGTTCAGTAATTAACCTGAGGGAGGTCACAGGAATTAATCATAACTGCCGCAAATTGCTGAATAAGGCGTATTGTACTTCTAAACGATTGAATAATCCTTTAATTATGACGGAAATCCCCCGGAATTATATGTCCGAAATACTTAGTTGCGCGTCTCCGAATAATGAAACGGTCATATCAGGTCTTGGGAAGGACTCAGGAAAGGACAGTGTCCTGAATGAAATCATCTAAAGATACGGGATATAAAAGCCTTGCAGAAGCGGTTATTTTACAGTCTATGGAAGATCTCTGGAACCCCTCACACAGGGACGAGAGTAAAGTTTTTTTTAAAGGAGACGGATTTAAAATTTGTGCGGAAATTGCAGGTATGAACTCAATAAAACAAAATAAATTCTTACATCTTTTAGGAGGGAACCCACATGCTAGAAAAGGCAGAACGCACATTGCCGGATGAAGCCGCCACACGATTGACTCCGGAAACCACAGGAGACAGTACACACAGGGTCAGGAGAATTACTTCTTTTAATTATTCATCAGACGATCCCATAAAGATGTATCTGCATGAGATGGAAACCATCCCTCTTCTAACAAAAAAAGGTGAGGTAGAAATTGCAAAAGTAATAGAGCAGGAAAAAAACAGGATTGCAGGTATCATATTTTCTTCCCCGCTTATAATAAATGATATACTGAAATTTCATGATCTGGTAAAGAAAAAAAGATCAGCCATTAATGCCTGTATATACATTGAAAGAGATTTCTCAGCTAATGAAAAAGAGATCGTGTTTAACAATTTCACAAAAAATATCAGATCTATAAAATCATATATCGGCAAAAGGGATTATTTGATCGAGAGTTATACCAGAAAGAATTCGAACAAATTGGAAATCACGAATGTAAAGATTCAGCTTCACAAAATAATTCATAAAATTATCGAGAAAATTCATAAACTGGGTTTGAGAGATGATATTATTTACGGTTTCATTAATAATTTTAAACTCGTAGCCGGCCAGTATATCGATATTCTAGAAAATAACTTTTCTCATACAAATAATAAGGCAAGGATCAAGTCTTTAAAGCAGCTAGAGTCAGAATTGGGTATAAGTGGAGACCAGATTCAGCACGCATTAGAAACTATACATAACAGCGAAAATGAGATTCAAAAGGCAAAGAAAAAACTGACTGAAGCAAATCTGAGACTCGTAATAAGCATAGCCAGAAAATATTTTGGCAGAGGTCTAAGCCTTCCAGACCTGATTCAGGAAGGAAATATCGGTTTGATGAGGGCCGTTGACAAATTTGATTACACAAAAGGCTATAAGTTCAGTACTTACGCAACATGGTGGATCAGGCAGGCCATAACAAGGGCTTTGGCTGATCAGGCAAGGACGATTCGACTGCCTGTACATATGATAGAAACCATTAACAGACTCACACAGGTGTCTAAACGTCTTGTTCAGGAGCTTGGCAGAGAACCAAAGGTTGACGAAATCGCAGGCAGGATGGATCTGCCAGTTGAAAAAGTCAGAGCTGTTCTTAAGATATGCAAAGAACCAATCTCTCTGGAAACGCCCATAGGTAGTGATGAAGAGAGTCATCTGGAAGATTTCATCGAGGACAAGACCTCAGTCATTCCGCTTGATCTTGTAATTCAGCAGGAACTGAAAACACAGGTAAGAAAAGTTATCGGTTCACTCTCAAACAAGGAAGCTGAAATAATTAAAAGGCGCTTCGGCATAGGCAATGGAACATCCCAGACACTTGAAGAAGTTGGCAAAAAGTTTAAAGTCACCAGGGAAAGAATAAGGCAGCTTGAAGGCAAAGCACTCAGAAAACTCAAGCATCCTGCAAGGAGTCAATCTCTCAGGATGTTTCTTGAGAAAGTTTGACCAAGTCCCCGATAAGGCCGTCGTTGAAATGGGTAAGACTGGTGTCACTCCCGCTTGTCGGGAGTCTGGGCATCTCTGATTCCGGACAAGCCGGAATGACATAGGATTGCAGTTATTCCCGCGTTCTTTTAAGCAAGAATCCAGTTTCTCCTATTAAAGATCCCATGCTTCAATAACAGAAAGTTTTCAATTCCGCTCCCGGCATGTGCTCTGCGCACTTTGTCCTCATCTATTATATAATTAATCTCATGGATGTAATAACAACCCACCTTAATGCAGACTTTGATGCTCTGGCATCAATGGTGGCTGCAAAAAAATATTACCCTGATGCATTTCTTGTCTTCCCCGGGTCCCAGGAGAAAAGCGTCAGGGACTTTATTGCCAACTCGGGCATGTCACTTGATATAAAAAAAATCAGGGATATTGATTTTGACAACATCACCAGATTGATACTTGTTGATGTAAAAAATCCAGGCAGAATAGGAAAGCTTGAAAATATTATCAGCAACAAGGGTAAGGTCATTCATGTATATGATCATCATCCAAAATCTGAGAATGATGTTGATGGACATAAGGAAATTATCGAATTAGTTGGAGCAACTTCAACCATCTTTACTGAAATGCTGAAGAAGGACCGTATAAAACTGTCACCGGCTGAATCATCTTTGCTCATGCTTGGCATCTATGAAGAAACAGGGTCCCTGATGTTTCCCTGTACCACATCAAGAGACCTTATGGCTGCATCGTATCTTCTGAAAAAAGGCGCAAACCTGAATATCGTCTCCAAATATATAAGGAGGGAGCTGGGACCTGAAGAGATTGACCTGTTAAATGAACTGATCCATTCTTCATCAGACCATGTCATACATGATTCAAGAATAAAAATTGCCACCGCATCCAGGGAAACATATATAGGTGACATTTCACCTCTGGCACACATAATTAAAGAAATAGATGATGTTGATGCAATTTTTTTACTGGTCATGATGGAAGACAGGGTCCAGCTCATTGCACGAAGCCATTCCCAGGAGGTAGACGTATCAGAAATTCTTCATGATTTTGGGGGAGGGGGTCATGCACAGGCATCATCTGCAGTTGTCAGGGGCATGACCCTTGAAGAAACGTCTCATGAATTGCTGAGAATATTAAAAGAGAAAGTGCACCCGACAAAAACTGCTAAAGACATCATGACCAGCCCTGTCAAGACAATCCGCTGGAACAATACTGTTAAAACTGCTGAAAAGACAATGACCCAGTATAGTGTGAATGTTTTACCAGTATTAAAAAACGAAGCTCTTTATGGCCTGATCTCAAGAGAAGTTGTGGAAAAGGCATTGTTCCATGGTTTCAGCAATAGCAGAGTTTCTGAATTCTGTACAACTGATGTATCATCTGTTTCCCTGGCGACTTCAATTGATATTATTGAATTAATGATGATAGAGCAGAACCAGCGATTCCTGCCGGTTGTTGAAGAAAATAAAATAGCAGGAGCCATAACAAGAACTGATCTGTTGAGGTCATTGTATGAAAGCCTGCTGAAAAAAAACAGGGTGCGTTCCCATGAGAAACTGACCGAGAAACCTTCACTGGGCAAATATTTGTCATCCAGGATTAAAGCTAAATTCCCGGCAGAAATCGTTGATCTTCTCAGATTATGCGGGACTGTATCAAAGGACCTTGGATTCTCTGCTTACCTGGTGGGCGGGTCTGTCAGAGACCTGATCCTGGGAGAAGCAAATCTTGATATAGATATCGTTATTGAAGGTGACGGCATAGCCTTTGCCAGGAAGCTGGGCAGTAAACTGGGGGTAAAGGTAAAGTGCCACAAGAAATTCGGCACTGCCGTTGTTATAACCGATATTCTCAAATTCGATGTGGCATCGGCAAGGACCGAGTATTATGAATCACCGGCAGCTCTGCCAAAGGTAGAAATGTCATCCATTAAGAAAGACTTGTACAGAAGGGATTTTACCATAAATACTATGGCTGTAAAACTCGACCCTGACCATTTTGGACAGCTTCTTGACTTTTTTGGGGGTCAGAAAGACTTAAAGGATAAAACTATCCGGATACTTCATAACCTGAGCTTTATCGAAGATCCAACAAGGGCATTCAGGGCCATACGATTTTCTGAACGGTTTGGATTTAAAATCAGCAAGCATACAATTAACCTGATCAAAACTGCTGTCAGGATCAATCTCTTCAACAAGCTGTCAGGTACACGTATGTATGACGAGCTTGTACTGCTGTTCGTTGAGACCGAACCGAAAAAAGCCATCAACAGGCTGGCTGAGTATGACCTTCTGAAATTTATTCATCCCAATCTTGTTATTACGAAATCACTTGAGGAAATTTTTGAATCCATTCAGGAAACAATTTCGTGGTTTAAACTTTTATTCTTTGAAGAAGAAATCAATATCGGCCATCTTTTTCTCATGGCATTACTTGATGAACTTAACAGGGACGAGAGGACAGAATCACTAAAAAGACTTGATGTCCCTCCATCAGCAAGGAATGATATGAATCTCGGTATTGAAAAGGCACAAGTCGCTTTGGCAAGGCTGTATCAGGCGCGTCAAAGCGAAATATACAATTTACTGCAATCCCTGAATATTCAGACCATTCTCTATATAATGGCAAAATCCAGGAACAGGGAGCAGAAAAAATCTGTTTCACATTATTTAACTTCATTAAGAGAAATCAGACCTGTTCTTACGGGTTCGGACCTTAAAGCCATGGGATATTCTCCGGGGCCGCTATTTAAAGAAATACTTAACGCAATTCTTGAAGCAAAGATTGATGATAAAATTCAAAGCAGGGATGATGAGATATCTTTTGTAAAGGCAACCTTTCCCTTGGTCAGGAAATAGAATAAATGTAATCGTGATTAAACCAACCTTATCCCTGAATAGTAACAGCAGTGAGTGTTAGTCAGATCATTAATAAATGACCGCTCTTTCCCGTCGTTAAACAGTATTCTTACAAAACAAAACCCGCCTGACAGATGGGAATGCTTCTCCTCAACAACCTCGCCGCTTCCCCAGGATGCATAATGAAGATGATTAACCCGGTCACCAACTTTAAGATAAAGTCTCCTGTCCATTAATAATTATAAAACATATATCATTCCCTTCATACCTGTTCAAATAACCTTTGATCGTGTTATATTAAGGTTTATATATTATTTTTTATACATTCATTACATCGGGGCTCAATGTTGTAAAAACGCAGATGGTATGTTATAAAACCATCATCAAATTTCTACTATTTATATAAGGAGATTATTAATGAAAAAGATCTATCATTTCATCATGATATTACTTTTATCTTTCCTGTTCATAATGGGATGCTCACAGGAGACCAAGTCAGACGGTCCTGTTCTGGCCAAAGTCGGAGATG
The DNA here is from genome assembly GCA_945788685.1 of Thermodesulfovibrionia bacterium. Lineage (GTDB taxonomy): Bacteria > Nitrospirota > Thermodesulfovibrionia > UBA6902 > UBA6902 > CALZJD01. Next base: position 13,198 of record CALZMZ010000048.1, read on the forward strand.
CAGTGATAACCCAGGATGATTATGTCAGAGAGATAAGCCGGGTGCCTGACTGGGCAAAGTCCAATTTTAAAGACCTTGATGGAAAAGGAAAATTCCTTGATGAACTTGTCAAAAAAGAACTGGTATACCAATACGCAAAAAAAATGAGAATGCAGAAAGACAAAGAATATCTGGAAAAAGTAGATGAGTTTAAAAAAATGACCCTCGTGACAATGCTCTTAAAAAAGGAAATTGAAGAGAAAATAGTACTTGATGATGAAATGGTTAAGGCCTTTTATGATAAGAACTCCGACAAGTTCAGGATAGGCACAGAGATCAAGGCCAGCCATATACTGGTAAAGACAGAAGATGAAGCTAAGGATATCGCCGCTCAATTGGAACAGGGATCAAGTTTTACCAAACTGGCAAAAACCCTCTCACTAGACAAGACTTCCGGTCAAAAAGGCGGTGACCTGGGATATTTCGGCAGGGGTAAGATGGTACCTGAGTTTGAGCGGGCAGCACTTAGCCTTAAACCCGGTGAGATCAGCGATCCTGTCAGCACTCGTTTTGGATACCATATCATCAGACTGGATGACATTAAAGAAGGCAAACTTGCAAGCTTTGAACAATCAGCAGAATCAATCAGGAGACAGCTTGCAGGAGAAAAACAAAAGGCACTCTTTGACTCATTTGTTGATA
>CALZMZ010000049.1 GCA_945788685.1 Thermodesulfovibrionia bacterium
CGCTTTGAAGGCGGTCTTGGTGAAAAATATTTTCAATTGACCGTTACCCTGACCGGACAAAACAGCCGCTTGCGGCCGGGCATGACCGCCAGAATTACCGTTGATTCGGAAAACGTGGCCAACATTCTTTTTGTCCCGGTGCATGCTGTTTTTAATAATGGTTCGCGAACCTATTGCTATCTCATGGAAAAGGACGGTAAATTCCGGGAAAAAACAGTAGTGCTCGGACGTCAGAACGAGGATGCGGTGGAGATTGTCTCCGGACTCAGCAAGGGCGACAGGGTCAGTTTGCTGAAACCGGCCCCGGATCAGATCCTGTCGGATCCAGTCTTAAGTGAAGATCAATGAAAACACCTCTTATTGCCGCCAGTGCTATTGCCAAAACATATCAGAAAGAACACGTCACCATCCCGGTCTTACAGGGAATTGACCTGCATTTGTCCGAGGGGGAGTTTCTGGGTGTGATGGGAGCGTCCGGGTCAGGCAAGTCAACCCTGTTGAACATTATTGGATGTCTGGACCGTCCCACCTCCGGATCCTATCAGCTCAACGGGATGAATGTGTTGCATTCATCCGATGACGAGTTGTCCGGTCTGCGTTCCCTCTACCTTGGGTTTGTTTTTCAAACCTTCAACCTGATTCCCACCTTGACTGTAGCTGAGAATGTCGAACTGCCTTTTCTCTACCGATCAATTGATCCAGACACTGTTTCTGAGAAGGTGCATACAGCCATATCCCAGGTTGGTTTGAGCGGTCGGATCAACCACAGACCGGCTGAACTTTCCGGTGGGGAAATGCAGAGGGTGGCCATTGCCCGTGCGCTGGCCATTGGCCCGAAACTGATCCTGGCGGATGAGCCCACCGGCAATCTGGACTCCCAAAGCAGTGTGGAAATTATGCAGCTTTTTAAGAGACTCCACAATCAGGGCAGCACCATTATCCTGGTTACCCATGACCCCCAGGTAGCGTCGTATGCTGATTCTATCATTACTATCAATGACGGGAGAATCATACGTGAATCTCTATAACATACGGCAAATTGTGCGCGTAGCGCTTCGAAGCCTCCTTTACCATAAACTGCGCTCCCTGCTTAGTGTATTGGGAGTTGTATGCGGTGTAATGGCTGTTGTGGCCATGATCTCCATTGGTGAGGGTGCCAAACAGGAAACCGTTCATCAAATTGAGCAATTGGGAACCAATAATATTTACATTAAGGCGGTTGCCCTCACCGACACCCAGGTGGCTAAAGCCAGGGAGCGCCAATCCCTGGGGTTGACGATAGATGACCTTCAGCGGATTGAAAACGGAGGCGCCATGGCTGAAAAGATCGCCTCTTTACGGGAGATCAGCACATCGATATCAGGTCTGCCCCGGGACATTTCACCTCAAGTGGTGGCCTGCTCAGACAATTACGCCCGGCTGTTAGGCCTGCATATATCGGCCGGACGTTTCATAGCACCCCAGGACGGTCAGCGCAGAAACCTGGTGTGCGTGCTCGGCAGTGAGGTGGCCCGGGTTCTTGAAGATCACGGGAGGACCGGCCAATATATTCGCATCAATAATCACATGGTAAAAGTGATCGGGATCCTGGACAGGATCGAACATCAGTCCGGCAGCGCTTCAACCGTTTCAACACGCAACTACAACGAGATGGTGTTTGTTCCGCTGGAAGCCGCTGATACCCTTGCCGGCCAACGCGCAGGTCAAGAAAAAAAGGCCGGCACCGTGCATCAATTGGGCCGAAGATGTCCTTACTACGGCCAGGCTGGTCAAGCGGATCATGGCAGTGGCGCATCATGATATTCAGGACTACCAGTTTGTAGTTCCGTTAGAGCTGCTCAAGCAGGCTGAGCGCACCCAGCGGACATTTAACCTGGTTTTGGGATCCATTGCCGGTATATCCCTGCTGGTAGGCGGCATCGGAATTATGAATATCATGCTGGCAACGGTCTCAGAAAGGACCCGGGAGATCGGTATCCGTCGGGCTGTGGGGGCCACGCAAAGGCATATCATGGTCCATTTTCTGCTGGAATCGGTGATGCTGACCATTTCCGGCGGCATCATCGGACTGCTGTGCGGTCTTGGCGCTGTAGGGGCAATTTCCTGGTTTGCCGGCTGGCGGGTGGCTATCTCACTTTGGGCTGTGGCGTTGCCCGTGATCATGTCTTTTCTGGCGGGTATTTTCTTCGGTCTATATCCAGCCCGACAGGCCGCCCATGTGGATCCTATCGTGGCCCTTCGCCATGAATAACTGGAAGAGACCACCTTATTTATTATACAATCCGCTTCATAACCTGTTATAGCTCTTAGATTATATTAAATTGGCAATAAAATCTTTAGTGTATAATACCCAATGCCTACTCTGTACCTGATAGATGGTAACTCCTATATATACCGTGCATTTTATGCAGTGCGGGGTCTGACGGCCTCGGACGGCACTCCTACAAACGCTATATACGGATTCATAAACATGGTATTCAGGATTTTGCGGGATAAACAACCGGACTATTTCTCGATCGTCTTTGATACTCCCGGACCGACTCACAGACATGAGGCATATGAAGATTACAAGGCCCACAGGCCCGGGATGCCTGACGAGCTGAAGGCACAGATACCTCTTATAAAAGAGATCGTTGATGCATTCAGAATTCATACTATCGAAATGGAGGGCTACGAAGCTGATGACCTGCTCGGGACCATTGCGAAAATGGCCGAGGCAGAAGGGCTTGATGTGCTTATTGTGACCGGGGACAAAGACATGTGCCAGGTTGTGAGTCCAAAAGTAAAACTGTATGACAGCATGAAGGAAAAGATAACAGAGGAAAAGGATGTAATGGAAAAATTTGGTGTACCACCATCACAGTTCCCGGAAATAATCGCCTTGATGGGAGATGCCTCTGATAATATACCCGGAGCTCCGGGCATTGGAGAAAAGACCGCTGTTAAACTCCTGAAGGAGTTTGGCGACCTGGACAAGCTTCTTGAAAATCATGAAGACATTAAAAATACAAGGGCGAAAAATTCCGTTGCCGGCAATATGGATAATATCAGAATGAGCAGGGAGCTGGCCACTATACATAGTGATATGAAACTTGATCTTTCTCTGGATGAGCTTAAACGTGATGAACCGGACTGGGGAAGACTGAGAGATTTTTTCAGGGCCCTTGAATTCAGAAGCCTGGCCCGGCTTATTCCTGACAATACATCCGCAGTTGAGACCATGACTGAATATATGACTGTCACAGACAAGAAGACCCTTAAGGAAATGCTGAAGTCAATCAAAAAAAATATTGCCATTGACACGGAGACTACTTCAGAGGATCCCATGAAAGCTGAGCTTGTAGGGATCTCTCTCTCAGCAGCTCCTGAAAAAGCATATTATATACCTCTTGCCCACTCCTATCCTGACGTGCCGGAACAGCTTGATAAAAAAGCAGTGCTCGATGAATTAAAAGAAATTATTGAAGACGAAAAGATCAGCAAGACAGGACATAATATTAAATATGATCTTATCATTCTAAAAAATGAGGGGCTCGATCTGAAAGGACTGAGTTTTGATACCATGCTGGCTTCTTATTTATTAAATCCTAACAAAGCAAACCATAACCTTGCAGGCGTTGCCATGGAAAGACTGGGAATGAAAAAGCTTTCTTTCAAAGATGTCATGGGCAAGGACAAAAAGGATTTCAGTGAGGTCAGTATAGAAAAAGCAACCGAATATTCAGGAGAAGATGCTGCCGCTACATTAATGCTGAAAAAAGAGTTTGAACCTGAAATCGAAAAACAGGGACTGTCAAAGCTTCTGAATGACATGGAGATGCCGCTTATTGAGGTGCTTGCGGACATGGAGATGGCAGGGATTAAAATTGCTCTGGACCTGATGGACAGTTTCTCAAAGAAAATGGAGGCAGAATTATCCAGTATTGAAAAGAGGATTTATTTTACTGCCGGGGAAGAATTTAATATAAACTCTCCTAAACAGCTCCAGGAAATTCTTTTTGAAAAACTGGGATTAAAACCGATCAGGAAAACCAAAACAGGGTATTCCACAAATGCTGATGTGCTTGAACAGCTTGTCAGTCAGCACGAACTGCCGAAAGAGATTATTGAGTTCAGGGGATTATCAAAACTGAAAAACACGTATGTAGATGCCCTGCCAAGACTTGTGAATTCCAGAACCGGAAGGCTCCATACGTCCTTTAATCAGACTGTTACTGCTACCGGTCGACTCAGCAGCTCTGATCCGAACCTGCAGAACATCCCTGTAAGGGGTGAGTGGGGAAAGAGAATAAGGGAGGCATTTATTGCTGACAAAGGAAACCTCCTCCTCTCATCTGACTACTCGCAGATCGAACTCCGGATTTTTGCACACCTGAGCAAAGACAAAGGACTTGTGGAGGCATTCAGGGATGACAGGGACATACATACCCGTACTGCCTGTGAAATATTCGGCGTTGCGCCTGAACAAGTGGACAGTGACATGAGAAGGAGTGCCAAGACTGTTAACTTTGGAATAGTCTATGGAATAAGCCCGTATGGTCTGAGTCAGCAGCTTCGGATTCACCCGGATGAAGCAAAGCATTATATTGATACATATTTCGCAAGGCACAGCGGAGTAAAAACATACATTGACGGATTAATTGAAGAAGCTACGGAAAAAGGATATGTGACTACATTATATGGAAGAAAGAGAGCAATACCCGAACTAAGAAGCACAAACAGGAACATGAAGCAGCTTGGTGAGAGGCTTGCAACCAATACCCCTATACAGGGATCGGCAGCTGATATAATTAAGGTATCAATGATACATATCTGGAAGAGGCTGAAAAAGGAAAAACTGAAATCAAGAATGCTTTTGCAGGTCCATGACGAACTCCTGTTTGAAGTGCCTGAAAATGAAAAAAAGATAATGGAAAAACTTGTCAGGGAAGAAATGGAAAATGCTGTTGAGCTTATAGTCCCAATCAATGTAGATTTGGGAACAGGTAAAAACTGGGCAGAAGCACATTGAAGCACAGGTAAGAAGTGATAAGTTAAAAGTAAAAAGTATTTTAATACCATAAGTCTCACTTCTCACTTCCTACTTCTAAATTATATTTCGGAGGTAAACCATTCCATCAGTTTTAGGCAATACATCAGGGCTTAAGAAGAGTGATGTAAAGACCCTCGAGAGAATCTACAGAAAACGCATCCCCAGAGAAAAGGCATTAACAACAGATCTTGCAGGTATTCTGGCTGAATGTTCTCATTCAATAGGCCGTCAGGTCGGGGTACTGGTCAATAGAAAGGGCGGTGTCTATCATGTAATAGTGGGCGATGCAAAAGGTATTTTTATTCCTGAACTCATCCACTACCCGCTTGGAAGAAAAGTGCTTCGCGGGTTGAGGCTGATCCATACGCACCTCAAGAGTGAAAGCATTAATCAGGATGATATTACTGATCTCTCTTTATTAAGACTGGATGCGCTTATTGTAATCGGCATGAAAGATGGACTGCCTGACAATGTGTCTCTTGCTCATCTTTATTCAGACAGGAAAGATGCAAGTTATGAAATATTGGGACCTGTGCCCTATCATGGTATGGACCGGGAGTTTCAGGATTTTGATCAGTTCATTAACATGATTGAAGAAGCGCTCCTGTCGCGCAGGACAGGATATAATGTTGATGATAAAAGAGAGAGGGCAGTCCTGGTCAGTGTTTCAAGTACCTCAAAATACGACCAGGAGGATTCGATGGAGGAACTGAAGGAGCTTGCTGAGTCAAGTAATGTACTTGTCCTTGATACTGTACTTCAAAGGGCAAGGCAGATAAATCCAAGATATCTGATGGGTGAGGGCAAGCTGAAAGAGCTGGTCATTAACTCTATGAACAAGGGTGCAACGCTTCTGGTGTTTGATCAGGACCTTAATCCATCCCAGTCCAGGGCCATAGGTGACGTTACAGAGCTCAAGGTTATTGACCGTTCCCAGCTGATTCTTGATATATTTGCCAGGCGTGCCCACAGCAGGGACGGTAAAGTGCAGGTCGAGCTTGCACAACTGAAATACAGGCTTCCCAGGCTGACCGGAAAAGGAACGGCCATGTCAAAGCTTATGGGAGGAATAGGAGGCAGGGGGCCGGGAGAGATGAAACTTGAGATCGATCGCAGACGGGTCAGGGACAGGATCGGTCTGCTTGAAAAGCAGTTAAAGTCGTTAAGCCGTGCACGAAAGCAGAGAAAGGCAAAGAGGGTCTCACAGGGTCTGCCTATTATCTCAATTATTGGATATACAAATGCCGGCAAGTCAACACTGTTGAACAGCCTGACCAGAAGCAGGACTGCTGTTGAAGACAAGATGTTTGCCACACTGGATACAGCCAGCCGGCGGTTGAGGTTTCCAAAAGAAAGGGACGTGATCATTACCGATACCGTTGGTTTTATCCGTGATCTGCCTCGAGACCTGTTTGCCGCTTTTAAGTCGACCCTTGAGGAGCTTGAGGATGCGGACCTGTTAATGCATGTTGTGGACATCTCCAACCCCAGGTACGAACAGCATATTATATCGGTTGAAAAGATATTGTCTGACCTTAAACTCGCTGATAAGCCGGTGTTAATTGTATTTAACAAGGAGGACCTGGTTGAAAAAGGGGATATAACGCCTGTCTGTAACCGATATAACGCACTGTCTGTTTCAGCAATAAAACAGGAAACACTTCATGCTCTTCTTGTTGCGCTTCAAAATAAAATCTGGCCTATTTAACCAATACAGGCCTTTATTTACACTGGATGATTTTCCCTTGACAATATTGATTCTAATATGATAATCTTTATCTAATTAGAATCAATATATGGAGGTATATGATGCAAAAATTCAGGGACAAAGGGCTTAAACTGACTCCCCAAAGGCTTGCTATAATGGAGTATCTTGATGGAAACAGAAACCATCCTTCTGCCGATGATATATATTCCAAAATACGAAAAATATATCCTATGATGTCATTTGCTACGGTTTATAATACTCTTGAGACATTAAAAAAGCGGGGTGATGTAGTTGAGATTACTATTGATCCTGAAAGAAGACATTATGACACTGATACATCTCATCACCACCATTTAATCTGTAAAAAATGTAAAAAAATAAAAGATATTCACAGGGACTTTTCGATTAATATACCGGAAGACCAGAAAGGTGCTTTTGAAGTTTTAGGTAATCATGTTGAGTTTTATGGTGTATGCCCAACATGTAATACGAAAGGAGAATAAGAATTGGCAAAATTTAAGTGTGAAAAATGTGGAGCTACAAAAGACGGAAGGTGCAAACCTAAAAAATGTCCCAAATGCGGCGAAGACGGGACCATGAGCAAGCAGGACCAGTCCTGTGGTTGCAAATGTTAAAAAAAAGAGTATAATCGCACAAGGAGGATGTGAACAATGACAATAACTTATCTGATTAGGAGAATCAAATAATGTCAAAAATGAAAAAGGTCTATGCGTGTAAACTTTGTAATGCCTACATGACAAAAGAAGCAGATGAGACAGTACCATTATGTTGTGGCAGGGCAATGACAGAAATGGATGAGTTGTCTGCTGATGAAATATATGAAGAGAAAGAATCTTCAGGAGGCAGGTAGTAATTCACACCATAATCGCAGGATTAACATGAAAGAGGGGAGGATTATTATGTCACTGAGTAAAGCAATAGAGACCGCAATCAAAATGGAAACAGATGCAATGAAATTTTACCGTGAAGCAGTTGGCAGGACCACTCATCCTTTGGGCAAGAAAATTTTTAACGGGTTTGTCGAGGACGAAATGAGACACCTGAAGATGCTCCAGGATATTATGAATGATATGGACCTTGAGGTGAAGGTCGTTCATCCGAAACAGGACATCAAAACGATCTTTTCAGAACTTAAGGATGAAATGATGCAAAGGGTAACGGCAACAGCCAGTGAAAAAGACGCAGTGAAGATAGCACTTGATTTTGAGCGTGGCGGGTATCATTTCTATGAAAAAGCTGCTGCGGAGGCACAGGGAGTAAAAGAGAAAGAGCTTTTTGAGGTCCTTAAAGTTGAAGAGAAGCGACATTATGAACTTCTTGAAAACACCCACAGGTTTCTTGAGGATACAGGAGACTGGTTTATGTGGGAGGAGCATGGCATTCTTGAAGGATAGCGGCAGGGGAAAAACTGCCGTATAATTCAAATCGTTGCGGTTATCATATTCTTTTTATCATTTTCAAAACTAATACGAATAAAATTCAGGGAGGTTCGCTATGAAGTACAGGTGCACAATTTGCGATTATATTTACGATGAGGAAGCAGAAGGAACCCCATTTAAAGACTTGCCCGATGATTGGGCCTGTCCTGTATGCGGTGCGTCAAAGGAAGATTTTGAACTGGTAAGTTAAAATCTGTGAAACAGTTAAAGAAATTGTTTTTCAAACCGAATCACAAAAAACTTCTTTATAAAAGGAGATATCATGACTGAAAAAAGTATTTTCTGTGGAACAAACAGACCGGCTGATCCTGCCAATATGACAGATACTGAAAAAAAACATACTCCGGTTATTGAGTGTTCGGATTCAGTCAAGTCCGGTGATTCTTTTCAGGTGAAAATCAGTGTTGGTGAAATTCCCCATGTCATGGAAGAGGCACACCATGTCCAGTGGATTGATATTTATTCAGGACAGAATTTTAATGCAAGGGTGGACCTTACACCTGTCTTTACAAAGCCTGAGGTCACAATCTCTCTTCAAAAAGGGGGCAGGCACAGGACTGCCAACATAAGAGTTATTGAGAGATGCAATCTGCATGGACAGTGGGAAGCATCAAAAGAGATCACTGTTACTGAATAGTTTTAAATACTCGTGACAGGTGACGCATAACGCGTGACGAGTGTCATGATGATACTGTTTCTCGTTTTTCATTACACGTCTATCGTTACATTTTTATAATCAGAAAGGAGCATGATCAATGTCAAAATCAGAAAAGAACCTGCAGGATGCATTTGCAGGAGAATCGCAGGCAAACAGAAAGTACCTGGCCTTTGCCAGACAGGCAGAGAAGGATGGATTTAAACAGGTAGCAAAATTATTCAGGGCAGCAGCTGCTGCGGAAACAGTTCATGCTCACAGTCATTTGAAGCAGCTTGGCGGTATTAATAGCACTAAGGAAAATCTTGAAGTAGCAGTTGGAGGAGAGGCTTTTGAATTTAAAGAAATGTATCCGAAGATGATCAAGGAGGCTGAAGAGGAAGGCAATAAAGGTGCTTTGCGGAGCTTCAATTTTGCAAATGATGTTGAAAAAGTGCACCATGATCTGTACCAGAAGGCTCTTGATAACCTGGGCAATAATGAAGAGACAGATTATTATGTGTGCGACATATGTGGATATACTGCAGAGGGCAGTGCTCCTGATGAGTGTCCTGTCTGCAGAGCCAAGGCCAAGGCGTTTAGAAAGATAGATTAAGAGATTAAAATAAAAAGGCGTTCCGACATTTGGAACGCCTTTTTTAATGTATGAAAGAGAGGTCCCTAGCTCTTCCCTGTAAGCTTCTTCAATTCAGCCTCATCTATCTGATATTCGCTTGCCAGATGTTTTGTGGTAGCTCCTGTCTGGGACATTACTTCATTTACATAATCCTTAAACGTGATCTGTTTTTCACAGGTTTCAAAGTAGTTGTTAAGGACCATTGCCAGCCCCTCTGAGGGTATCCTGTATCCCTTTCGTGTGGCCTGTTTTTCACCGGTGCTCTCAGGTATCCCCATTACCACAGTTTTGTCATCAATAGTTATGAATCGAATATTATGGACCATGAGGCAGCTGCTGTACAGGACCTGGGCGCCGGCTTTTGAATAGAGATAACCGACATGAAGCCTGTCAGGAAATTTTGGTAAAAGATATGTGAAACTGATCCCGTCTTTTACGCGTCTTTCGATGGTTGCAACGATATCTCTGGTCATTTTATTATCTTCTCCGGCAGGTATCCTTCCCGTAATGCACCCTCTGATTTCTTCCTTTGCATCCATCATGGAGTCCAGGACGTTCAGGAAGTACTCCTGTCGTGTAAGTATTTTTGTGGCCTTTCCGACCTCCAGAATCAGTTTGTCTCTCTGCTTTCCCTCCTTTATGCTGTACACAAGGAGTATGATAGTAGCAATAAGCAGGATTGATTCAAGTGCAAGCAGTCCAATTTCAAGCGTCATATTTTTACCTCTGAACCTAAAAAAGTAATATCCATGGAATACACAGCCGCAATGGGCCTGCTATCTCATTATACGTAGCATTGTTTTTATGGGTTTCTAAAAAGACAATGATCATATGTAAACCTGGATTTTTAAAATTAACATAAGTTAATCATATATCTTACAGGATACAACATACTTGTCAAATATTGAGTTCAGCGCGAAGCATAAACTCAATATTGTTGCACATGGTGATATTATTTCGTATTAAGGTTTTTGATATATGCAACTATACTTTTGATCTTTTCATCACCAAGTTCTTTGTCCCAGTTCGGCATTCCTCCCGGTCTTCCCCCGGCTATTGATGTATAAATATCTTCATCAGTACCGCCGTACTTCCACTTTCCGTCAACAAGGTTTGGACATATTCCGCCCTGACCGTTTTCTCCATGGCATTTAAGGCATTTTTCTTCATAAATGACAGCTCCCTGTTTGACCAGCTTTGAGACATCGGTCTGTCCGGCAGACGTGCCGGCTTTTTCATCGGTACATGAAATAGCGACCAGCAACAGTACAGGCAATAAATAAAGTGATCTTAACAACGAAATATTTTTCATACATCCTCCTTCTTTATATATGTGCATTTTTCTATTTTCAGGTTAAATGAATACTTTCAGTTAGTTCACAGTAGATATAATCCTTTCTGCATTCACGAGTAGTATTTTACCAGAATCATTTTAAATTACAATTAATTGCAGAAGCTGCTTACTCATTACGTAATTATTTAAACATACACTATGATATTTCTTCTTTTACATATAATTAAAAAAAACTTGCATTTCCGAAGATACATTAAGCAGGTATGTAAAGTCGGCAAAGAGGTCATAATAATTATATGTATTAAAACGAAATGAATGATGATCTGATCCGGATTAAAGTATTCCTGTAAATAAGTCGAAATATAAGCAAAATTTATTTATACAGGGATTGCATATTTTTCGTTAATTTAACAGAAAACATTAAAAGGCATTAATATTATGTGGAATAACTTAAAAGTAAGAGATAAGATTATTTTTTCCTATGCAGCACCAGTTATATTGATCCTGGTATTGGCATTTCTTTCAATAACAGTCAGCAATAATGTTTACACGACCTCTGATTTATTACATTCATCGCTTGTCAGTAAAGGCGTAGCTGAAGACAGCGAAACAAAGGGACATCTAAACAGCATAACCAGCGCTGTAAAGAGGCTAAACCAATACGTTCTTGTTTTATGCTTTATATTTTTTACAGGCGCAGTGCTTGGATCAGTCCTGCTTATCCGTTCTTTATCAAGACCTTTATTTGACAGTGTCTGTATGGCAAACAAGATGGCTAAGGGTGATCTGGACATTTGGACTGGAAATGTCAGCGATGATGAGTTTGGAAGCCTGCAGGTAGCAATGAAAAAAATGGCAGATAACCTTTCAGATACGGTTCAGCAGATCGCAAAGCTGTCAAATACTATTGATGACAGGTCAATAAAAGTCGCTTCAACATCTGAGATCATTAATGCGAGCATAATTGAACAGGACCATCAGATGGAAAAGTCGTCTGAAGCTACGTCAGAAGTTACCAGAACTATTATTGACGTGGCAACCAATGCCAGTGATGCTTCCACAGCTGCAGATGAGTCTGTTGCGTCAGCTACTGAAGGGAAATCCATTGTTGAAAAGACAGTGGAAAGTATGATGAATATTGCCCGCACAGTAGAGATGTCATCCGGAACAGTTGAAAAGCTTGGACAGAGCAGCAAGAAAATAGGGGACATAACTGATGTTATTAATGACATTGCAAGTCAGACCAACCTTCTTGCCCTTAATGCCGCCATTGAGGCAGCACGTGCTGGAGAGCAGGGACGCGGGTTTGCTGTTGTTGCTGATGAGGTCAGAAAACTTGCTGAAAAAACAGGCAATGCAACAGAAGAGATTACAAACATGATTAAAAAGATCCAGCTTGACTCAGCAGAATCTGTTCAAAGTATGATGAAAAATAAAAATGAGGCAGAGGAGGGAGTAAACCTGGCTGAACAGGCAAGAAGCTCACTTGACAGAATAGTCAATACATCTGAAAGATGTAAAGACCAGGTCCAGTCCATAGCTGCAGCTACAGAGCAGCAATCAGCAGCAATTGAACAGATTTCCACAAATGTAAGTAATGTTGCCGATATGTTTAAAACATCGAGCCTGACCATTTCCGAGATAAATTCTCTCTCAGATGAACTCAAGAATGTTGCCGGTCAATTAAAGAGCATGATCTCATGGTTTAAGACAGGTTCTGATTATTCGAAGCCCGCATCTATAACCAGTGATACGATTGTTTCGAATGAATCTGGCGATCCTGACAGTCATCTGCAGGTTTGATCAGTTAATTTTTAAATTACGAATTACAAAAAAAAAGAAGCTGAATCTTTCCATTTACTTTTTATACTGGTCGATTATTCTATTTAATCTTTCCTCAACCAAAAACCTGATTTCATCAAGGCGGGACTGGCTGGTGGCCTCAAAGCGAAGGACAAGAACGGGTTGGGTGTTTGATGCTCTGATAAGCGCCCAGCCATCAATAAATTTGATCCTGATTCCATCAATGGTAATGGATTCAAATTCATTGAAGGCATTCCGGGCTTTTTCCACTATTTGAAATTTAATGTTATCAGGACAGTCAAATCGTATTTCAGGGGTAGCTATTACTTCAGGAACATCCTCAAGTAAAGCATGAGTGCTGTAAGGTTTTCCTGCTTTCTTGATTATTTCCATAAGCCTCAGGCTTGCATAGACCGCATCGTCATATCCAAAGTACCTGTGCCTGAAGAAGAGGTGCCCGCTCATTTCACCGGCCAGCAGGGCATGTTCCTGTTTCATTTTTTCTTTAATTAATGAATGGCCTGTCTTCCACATGACAGGTTTGCCTCCATGTCTGGCGATATCATCATAAAGCGTCTGGGAGCACTTGACTTCACCGATGACACTGGCCCCTGGATTGTCTTTAAGAATGTCTCTGGCGAAGATAATCATGAGACTGTCTCCCCATATGATGTTCCCTTTTTCATCTACAACCCCGATCCTGTCAGCATCACCGTCATATCCTATTCCTGCATGGGCATTTGTTTCCTTTACCTTTGCGATCAGTCCCTGAAGGCTTTCAACCAGGGTCGGATCAGGGTGATGATTGGGAAAGTTTCCATCGGGCGCACAATACATCTCAACAACTTCAGCTCCAAAGGAGCGCATAAGTTTTGGTGCAACAAGTCCTCCTGTACCATTTCCCGCATCAACAACAACCTTAATGCCTGAGAGGTCATCAAACCTGTCTTTTAAATAACCCATATAATCATCGAGTATCGGATGATGTTCAAGGCTGCCTTCTCCGCATATGAAATCAGCAGTATCGATAATCTTTTTTATATCCTGTATGGCATCACCAAATATTGTGCCCCTGCCGACACTGATTTTAAATCCATTAAACTCAGGAGGGTTGTGACTGCCGGTAATCATAATTCCACCATCAACAGAAAGCTGATGGAGAGAAAAATACTGTAATGGAGTCGGACACATCCCCAGGTCAATTACATCAATCCCTGATGCAGTAATACCCTTGATTAAACTGTCTCTGATTGCAGGAGAGTGAAGACGTGCATCCCATCCAATGCTTACGCGGGCTTTATCGTTACCGGTCTGTTTCAGAAGATATGAAGAAAATCCCCTTCCGATCAGCTCTGCTATTTCGGGGTTGATGTCCCTGTCCCATACCCCTCTGATATCGTACTGCCTGAATATTTCAGGGTTTATCATTGTCTCTCCTTATGTTTTTTATGCAGCATTATAACATATGATAATGTATCGGATAATATAACAAAATTGTCTATCCTACAAAAATGTAGTCTATTTTGCAAGAAAGAAGCATTATATATTAAGCAGTTACTTGCTGGCATGAATATGGCTTATATTGAATACTGCAGATATATGCCCATGTGGACTGGAAAGTTTACAAAAATAAATATTAATTGTTATCATGTAGAGTTAACGATTTTGCAATAGCCGCGTCTCATGCCATGATTTCAAAAACATATTGGTATGGACGCTTTTTTTGCCTGATAAGGAACCAGGAAATGTGTAGACTGGCTGCATTAACATCAAGTGAATATTTCTCACCTGTTGAGAACATCCTCGCTCTTGAGACGATGAAAGAGGGTCATGACGGCTCGGGCATGGGCCTGATTCTGAAAGGTCTTGGCGGTGAATTTGAGGAACTGAAAGATTTTCCGATACTGTCAGGAATTTGTTCAGAGCAGGGAGTAAAAATTCTTGATGATTACATGAACAAGATCGGATTTAAGGTTAAATATACCTGGACTCCCAAGACAAAGGCTGTAAAAGGCATTCAAGGCCGGGACTACTACTTTTCCAGGGTATATGATTATCCCGAAATGTACAAGGACAGGTCCCTGGAGGAGAAAGAGGTCCTGCTGTTAAAGACCAGACTGGATTTACGAAAGCTCGGTGAAGCAGACGAGTCCATCATTGTTTTTGCTTTTTACCCTGACATACTGGCACTGAAGGAAGTCGGTGATCCACTGCAACTGGGAGAGTTTTTCGGTCTGGGTAAGTCAACTCTTAAAGCAAAGATAATACTTGCACAGGGAAGGCAGAACACCAATTATGCCATTAACCTTTATGCATGCCATCCCTTTTTTATCCAGGGGTACGGCACCATGACAAATGGTGAGAACACCGCATTTATACCGATCAGGGAATTTCTATCAGGAAGAGGATTCCCGGGATATATCGGATATAACAGTGACAGTGAGGTGTTCTGTCACATACTTCATTATGCGTGTAAGCAGTTAGGATATCCGCTTCATTATTATAAGGACATTGTGACGCCTCTTAAGCAGGAGGAGATCGATGCGAGGCCTGACAAAGAGGCTGTAAGTTTAATGAAAAGGTCCCTGAGACCACTTTGTATTGATGGACCCAACTGTGTCATCGGTTTTACTCCGGACGGCACTACGTTCATGCTGCAGGATGCGAAGAAACTCAGACCCGGAGTGGTCGGCGGGTATAAAGGTAAATACGGTCTTATGTCAGAGGAATGCGGGCTGAACAGTGTGGTTTCCGACAGGGACAAGTCAGAAGATATCTTTCCCATGAAATACGATATGGTGATCATCAAGCCTGATGCAGAGGAGGTAATGGTATGGAACCAGCTTCACGGTTAGATAAGGAAAATGTACTGCAGTCTGCCCCATGTACTCTATTGAACCGGCAGTCATAGTAAAGCGTACCCTGCATTCCGAGGGAGCGACTCCTGAACCGGTAGCTACAAGGCGCGTTGAGACAATCGTAAAACAGACGACGGAAATCCGCAAATACTGCACCGGCTGCGGAACATGCACGCTTGTGTGCCCGAATGAAGCAATAGAACCGGAGTACAACCCGGCCCACAAGTTTAACTTCCATAAGAACAGGGGCGGCCATCCATATAGACGAGGCGGCAGAAGAAACGATCCGGCACCGTCGACATTAGATAAATTAAGGTTTTCAAGAATATCAATGCTTACAGACCCTGCTCTTGATGCGGGCAGGCATGAGTTCCGGATCAGGACCTATCTGGGAAGGATGCTTCCTGCTGAAGACCTTCCGGTAAACGTCAGGAACGGAAAACTTGATGTTGATACAAATTCCGGCAAATTTGTTCCGCCTGTCCGTGAGATCTATCCGGTGATGATAGGAAGCATGTCGATCGGGGCGCTTTCTCCAAACATGTGGGAAGGGCTTGCAATGGGGATAACCTATTTAAATGAAGTAGAGGGAATGCCTGTTGTGATGTGCTCGGGAGAAGGCGGAATGCCTCATAGACTT
>CALZMZ010000050.1:0-14230 GCA_945788685.1 Thermodesulfovibrionia bacterium
GGAAAGAATGTATGGTTGGAAATTTGGCATAGAGCCAGCCCCACTCACCGGTGGCAGGGAATACTTTATTACCGCCCTGCATTACCGCTATCCCGACAGCAGGATTATTAGGGTCTGAAGTGGTGGAGGTAATGGTATCTGCGCTCATTTTAAAGTCCGGAAGAAAAGGGCCTATTTTAACGCTCAGGTCAGAATCCGGAATTGCCAGATCTTCACCTATATTTACTGTATATTCTTCCTTTGTGCTGGCCTGTTTGTCCTCAACAACAATAACTACCGCAGTCCATTTGTCCCCAATTTCAGGAGGTACAACCACCTTGAACACGGTTTTTGGGCCTTCTCCCCCGTGACCTACACCTCCTGCAGGGGTATCAATGATAGGCCCTTTCGGCCTCGGGTCTTCAGATACTACCTGTTCTTCCTGCTGCTGGCAGCCAAAGATAGAAAATATCATTACAATTGAAATAATTGTTAAAAAAACTTTTTTCATGTCCTTTCCTCCGGGATCACATCCCTTATTAATTGTTAATATGTAATGCACCGCGTATTAAAATCCTGTCAGTCTATGGCGGAGAGGCAGGGATTCGAACCCTGGAACCCGGTTTCCCAAGTTAACCGCTTAGCAGGCGGTTGCCTTCAGCCGCTCGGCCACCTCTCCAATTAAACTAAAAAACATTGGAATTGAATGATTAAATTTTAATATTCCCCGTGTAGACACTTTGACACCAATTGAGACTGAATAAACGCATTACAATGATTTTGACTCCATACACATATATGTTGATTTACTGATCAATCAGCTTTTTAATTGTTTTTTTAAGCTCCCCAAGATCAGAGGATTTAACTATATATGCTTCTGATGCCCAGACAGCAAAATCATCCCGGTAATCATACGCCGTGGACATGATGATCGGAATATCAGGCCGCTGTTCTTTCATTTTCCTTAACAGACTTATACCATCTATGTCAGGCATTAAGATGTCAAGCGTAACTATGTCCGGATTTTCTTTCTCAAACATTTCAAGGGCTTCCTTGCCTGTACTTGCAATCACGATGTCATATCCCTCCTCTTCCAGCTCCTCCTTGTAAAGTCTCTGAATATTCGTATCGTCGTCAACGATTAGAAGCTTCATACGTGCATCTCCTTTCTTTAAATCATTATATCTGACGTTATTCTTTTAATTATTTAGTAAAATTATATTGAGTTATACCGTCTCCGAAGGCAGATAAATCCTGAATGAAGTTCCACCTCCCCACTCACTTTCTACCTTGATTTTCCCGTTATGTTCCTGAATAATTTTATGGGCTACTGCCAGACCCAGGCCCGTTCCCTGGGCCTTTGTCGTAAAAAAAGGATTAAAAATGTTCTTAATATCATCTTCCCGTATACCCTCCCCTGTATCAACAAGTTCGATAACTGCCTCATTATGTTCCTGCCAGGTTCTTACTGTCAGTGTACCACACTCTGTAGCCTGGCAGGCATTGGTGAATATGTTTAAAATGGCATCTTTCATTTTGTCCGGATCAATTACAGCTGTGATAGGCTCTTTATGAAGCTCCCTCACCAATGTATTCTTTTTTTCATCCATTTGAGGTGTAACAAAATCGGCAATATCGTTCATGAGTTTATTAACATCAACCGAGCACTTGTTGATTCTTGCTGTTTTTACAAAACCGAGTATTTCCTTGAGAATATTCTCCAGTCTGCTCACTTCATTTACGATAATTTTTGCATATTCCTGTATATCACCTGAAAGTTTTTTCTCCAGCCTGCGGGCAAATCCTCCGATAGATATAAGAGGATTTCTTATTTCATGAGCTACTCGTGCTGCCAGTTCTCCAAGGGCGGCCATCCTCTCTGCGTGACTTACTCTTTCCCTCAGGTTTCGGAGTTCTGTAACATCCCGGGATATATGCACTGTTCCAACAAATGTACCTGCTGAATCAAAGATCGGTGAGTTTGACACAACAAACGTACCTCCAAGATGAGCGTCCTCAATTTCACCTACATGGGATTTTTTTGTTTCTAATGAGTTATGGTGGGGGCACTCTTCCCAGGGATGATCTTTACCATGAAATATTTCATAACATTTCCGGCCGATAATTTCCGCTTCAGGTTTGCCGATTCTGTTAATCACTGCCTGATTGACACGTTTAATGGTCTGTTCATGATCTGTAAAGTAAACCATATCAGATATGGATTCAAATATGTTTTTCAGTTCTGATCTGGCCAGAGAAACATTTTCAAAAAGCCTGGCGTTTTCTATAGCTGATGCTATATGGCTGGAAAAACCCATGAGAAACTGAAGGTCCTCGTCTTTAATCGGCCTTCCGGTAAAGAGATTGTCTACCCAGATGAGACCAATTACTCTGTCTCTGGCAATTAAAGGAACGATACCGAATGAATCAGCTCCAAGCATCTGTATGATATACGGTGATACTGATGGTTCCATCTTGGCGTTATGAATATTGATAGGCCTTTTTTCATTTACACATTGGCATAAAATATCGTCACCGTCAAGACTGATATTTAACGTCTGGCTCAACCGGTCAAGATGGGTGTCCATGGAAACGGGGCCTTTTTCTATCTCTTCAATAATGGTACCGAGACTCTTCCCTTCCATTGACAGCCATATATTTTTTGCTTCCTCAGGGCTTGCCGGTCCAACCCCCATTTTGCCTTTTAGCTGGTTTTCCAGTTTGTCGACAAGAAAGAGTATGGCCCTGTTAAATCCAAGACCGTCTCCCATGGTTACCACGGTAAGCACCATCTGGAGCAGTTTGTCCAGTTCAAGAGTGCTGCGGACAACCGAATTTATAAAGAAAAGTCTGGACAGTTCCTGGTTTTTTCTGATCAGCTCTTTTTCAACCATCTTCTTCTCTGATATATCCCTTGAAATTCCGCTGATACCGCTTACATTTCCTTGAGAATCGACTATCGGTGACAGGGTTAGGCTTACCTCAATAAGTCTGCCGTTTTTTGTCTGCCTGATGGTCTCCATGTTTCTTAACGTCTCTTTTTGACGGATCTTGTCCATAAATATTTTTTCCTCTTCCAGGAGGAATGCAGGAATCATGGGCAGGAACTTCCCTGTTACTTCATCTTCTGTAAAGCCATAAATATTTTCAGCGCCTTTGTTCCATGATGTTATGTTTCCTTCTGGATCTGATGTGATAATGGCATCAGCAGAATAATCGATCAGACTTTTAAGATAATCTTTTGTCTGTGTGACTTCTGTTTCTTTTTCTATCTCCGCATTGTACAGTCTCGCATTTTCAATGGCTATTGATGACGCGGATGCAAACGTTATAAGGGAGTTAAGATCGTCTTCTGTAAACGTTGTCACACCCCATTCATCTTTTTTATCGTACAGGGCAATGGTGCCTATTGCATGTTCTCCGATCGTCAGAGGGACACAGACAACTGAAGTTGCATCTATGCCGGGTATATGATGATCTTCAGGCATGGCCGACAGATCATCAACCAGCAGTGGTTTGCCTGTAAGCGCTACCTGTCCTGCTATCCCTTTACCCAGATCCAGGTCCATATCCTGATTAATACTGTCCGGTAATCCATAATAGGCTTTCACCTTCAGGATGTCCCCTTCAATGAGCCTGAGTATACATCCTGTCACATTGAAAACTTTTGATACTTCCTGGCAGATATAAGGAAGAAGCTCATCGATATTCAGAATTGAAGTGACAGCCTGTCCTATTTCATGAATTACTCTTAATTCATCAAGCTGGCTTTTGACGTTTCTGTAGAGTTCTGCGTTCTGGATGGCCGAGCTTATATTGTGGGATATTATGGTAAGAAGGTCGATTTCATTCTGTTCAAACACATACGTGTCTCTGCTTTGAACCATTAATATCCCGATTGCTGCATTGTCACGAACAATCGGGACTGCGACCATTGACATCATCTCATTTGCTTCGGGGCATAAAGCTGCCATTAAATCGGGATTATTTCTTAAGTCACTCACGACCACAGGCTGAAGCTTACCGAATATTCTGTCTATGATCTCATCTCTATCAATGAGACAGAATACATTGATGGATTCATGGTCCATATTGCCTGATGCCTGCACGCAGATAATCTTCTTTTCCGGCTTGAAGATGCAAATTGAGCACATATCCTTTTCAAGTGCATTGGCCACGATAACAGAGATAGTATCAAGAATCTCCCTCAATTCAAGGGCTGAACTGGCGGTCTGCGCCACCTTTATAAGGATATCTGTTTCCGAGGTCCTGTCTATCTGCTGTTTATTGCCGGTTGATTCTGTCATTGTGCAGTCAGGTAAAAAAAATTAACTGATACATTGAATTATTAATTAATCTCAGTAATCAATGATACGTAATTCATTAACATCAGATCTCCGCATCTCTCATAAATTTTGCTGCCTCTTCAGGCGGGGTAGGATTGATATAGAAACCCGACCCCCACTCAAAACCCGCGATCTTGGTAAGTTTGGGAATAAGCTCGATATGCCAGTGGTAATAATTATTTATTTCATCGTGAAAAGGTGATGTATGGAGCATCAGATTATAGGGAGGCATGTCCAGTACCTTGTCTATCTGCTTTAATGTTTTCTGTAATATCTCTGCAAGCTGGCTGAAATTGTTGTTTAACAGAAAGCTTGACTCATGGTTCCTGGGTAATATCATTGTTTCAAATGGAGATCGAGGTGCAAAAGGTGAAAGTGTAATAAAATGATCATTCTCAGAAATAATTCTTGTTTTAGCGGATGTTTCCTGATGAATTATGTCACAGAAAATGCACCTCTCCTTATATCCAAAATACTGTTTGGCCTGATCAATTTCTTCCTGTACAAGATGAGGAATAATCGGCAGGGCAATGAGCTGGGAATGGCTGTGTTCAAGTGAAGCCCCGGCCTCATCGCCTTCATTCTTGAAAATGAGAACATACCTGAAACGCTCATCTTTTTTCAGGTCTGTCATTCTCTGATTAAATGCCCAGAGCATGTCTTCAACGGATTTGACAGGCAGAGATGAGAGTGTAAGATTGTGGTCAGGATTTTCTATGACTACTTCATGGGCCCCCACCCCGTTCATTTTATCAAATATTCCCTCCCCCACCCTGTTCTCCCTGCCTTCTACATGCAGGGCCGGGAACTTGTTAGGCACGACTCTCAGGCTCCAGCCAGGAGAATCGGGTGCACCCTTATTCTGTCTGAATGCCAGGATTTCCTTTGGAGTAGTATGCTCGTTCCCTTCACAAAAAGCACAAAAGCCGCCCTTTTTTGGTGAAATACGCATACCAAAATCAGATGGTCTTTTCCCCCGTTCAATCGAAATAATTACCCATCTGCCGGAAATGGGATCTTTTCTAAGTTCAGGCATGTATTCCTCCGCGTATTTAGAATTTCAGTTTAAACAGCATGAGCGGAAGCATTGAACTGACAGTTGCTATCAAAAAGAAAATGTAACCCCCGACTCTTAATATCCTATATATAATTTGAGCATATTATATCATTAATTAAGCTATAATTTTTCATGAAACCATCTTTCCATGTGAGACAGCTCAACGGGCCATTTGAAGATCCCGGACTATATATAAGGCTCTTCAGAGAAGGCAGCGCTCTTATGTTTGATCTTGGATTCACAACCAGCCTTACCCCAAGAGATATATTAAAAATTTCGGATATTTTTGTTACCCATACGCATATGGACCATTTTATTGGATTTGACAATATCCTGCGAATCAGTCTGAAAAGAGAAAAGCCATTAAGACTGTATGGTCCCAAAGGATTCATCAACCGTATACAGGGTAAGCTTGACAGTTATACATGGAACCTGGTTCAGGAGTATCCCCTTGAAATAAGAGTCTTTGAAGTAGACGGCGCGTACATGAAGAAAGCGGTTTTTTCAGCGTCAAACTCATTCAGGGGTATTCATAAAGACCCTGTGCCATATAATGGTATATTATTGATAGAGTCATTCTACTCTGTATCTTCAGTAGAACTTGATCACCGGATACCCTGCCTGGCATTCAGTCTTGAGGAAGACTTTCATATTAATATTGACAAATCCAGACTTGCAAAAATGAACCTGCCTGTTGGTCCATGGCTCTCGGACCTGAAAAAAGCAATAAGGAAAAACCACACAGACATCCTGTTTCATATTGACGGAGAGTCTTATACGTATTCAGATGTAAGAGATATAGCAAACATCTCCCGTGGACAAAAAATAACGTATGTTGTTGATGCGCTTGGAAGTAAAGACAATGCGGACAAAATAATAAATCTGGCCAGGGGGTCTGATGTTCTCTATATAGAAACCTATTTTCTTGAAGAAGACAGGGACAGGGCCAGGGACCGTTACCATCTTACGGCCAGGGAAGCAGGGATGATAGCAGGAGAGGCAGGTGTTGGAAGGTTTGAGACGCTTCATTTTTCACCAAAATATGTGATGAATTCAGATAAGTTGATAGAGGAGGCAGAAAGAGGGTTTAAGGATCATATTAAATAATTTTTTCTGATATACTTTTATACATAAAGAGGAGGATTATATGAAGATCGAACTTGAGGGAAGCCTGCTAAAAATGATTCCGGAAAATGACAGGGAAAAGACCGAACTTAATCAGATGTGGACATTAATCATAGGGTGCGTGAGTGAGGGTAAAAAACTTGTACCTGTTGGTCAATATCTGCCCGGAGTAAAAGAAGAAGCTGTATTTAATATAGAGTAGGGGCAATTCATGAATTGCCCCTACTGAATAATGCAATATTATTATTCTACTTTTTCGAACTGGTCTTTGGCGGCTCCGCATATGGGACAGACCCAGTCATCCGGCAATTGCTCAAAGGGTGTATTTTCAGCAACACCGCTGTCCGGGTCACCTGCTGCAGGATCATAAATATAACCGCATACTGTACATTTCCATTTATCCATAATGCCTCCTTGTTTGAAAGTGTAACTGTTTGAATCTGATTATTGTAGAGAATGTGAGATGTTTTTTCAATACGATGAGGGCTGCTATGTGTAACTATTCAGTTTTGGATTGCAATACCTGTTTAAGCGTCATTCCCGAAGTCCTTTTATCGGGAATCCAGAAAACAGTCCTGGAAATGGTTCCCTTTTTTCCTGGAAAAGGTCTGGATACCCGATTAACAGACCTCGGGTATGACAATCTGAAGTTTTATATGAGCCGTAACTGAATGGTATCTGATATGTCCTCTATATATTCAACGAATAATAATGAAATTGATTAAATGATCATAGATGAAAAATGCAGAGGTACCGTGATAAACTGAATTGATGATTTATCTTAACAATAAACTTGTTCCAAAAAATAAGGCCCTGATCTCAGTTTTTGATCATGGCTTTTTATACGGCGATGGAATATATGAAACGTTAAGGGTGTATAAAGGAATTATCTTTAAGCTGGAAGAGCATGTTGACAGGCTTTTCCGTTCTGCTGAGATGATAGGGCTAACAGTCCCTAAATCATCCCGCGATATAAAAAAAGCGGTCTATAAAACCATTGCTTCAAACAGGCAGAATGAAGCTGTTGTCAGAATTACCATATCCAGAGGGACAGGACCGCTGGGTCTTGATCCGGCACTATGTCCGAAACCGACGTTTGTAATTATGTCAAATCAATTTTATAACTATCCGTCAGAATACTATGCAAAGGGTGTTAATGTATCGGTAGTCAATACGAGGCGCAACTATGGTCCGGCTCTTGATCCAAGGATAAAATCCCTGAATTTCCTGAATAATGTTCTCGCAAAAATCGAGGCCAAAGAGAGTTCTTCTTATGAAGCGGTGATGATGAATTATCAGGGCTATCTGGCAGAAGGAACAGTAAGTAACCTGTTTTTTATAAACAGTAAAGGTGTTCTCTGTACACCGGCTCTGAAAGTTGGAATTTTAGATGGAATCACAAGGGGCGTTATTTTAGATGCAGCTGAAGAGCTGAAGATAAAAACAAAAGAGGGGTATTTCAGACGAAAAGACATTTATAATGCTACAGAAGTTTTTATAACAAACACATCAATGGAAGTTATGCCGGTGACTCTTGTGGATAACATAAGAATTGGAAGAAAGGCAGGGACCCATACCGGTTTGATTGGTCTAAAATATAAGGAGAAGGTCCTGCATTATATTGAGGCGAACAGCCAGTGAATATTTCTCATCTTATTGATCACACCCTGCTTAAACCGGATGCCGGTTACGCATCGATAGTCAACCACTGTGAAGAAGCTGTAACACATGATTTTTATTCTGTCTGCCTGAATCCGTCTTTCGTAAAAAAAGCTGCGGACCTTCTCGCTGGCACACATGTTAAAGTCAGCACGGTCATAGGCTTCCCTTTTGGAGCAACTCTCTCTCATGTCAAAATATACGAGGCCATGGAAGCGGTGACGGACGGGGCGGTTGAACTTGATATAGTTATCAACATAGGAGCATTAAAGTCTGACGACTGGCGGTCGGTCGAAAAAGAACTGGAAGGCATTATTTCAGCTACTCCGGAATCATTACACAAAATCATCATAGAGACCTGTTATCTCAAAGAAGAAGAGATTAAAAAAATGTGCAGTATAGTACTTGATTCAGGCGCTAAATACATTAAGACATCTACCGGATTCGGACCGCAAGGCGCTAAAATAAAAGATATTAAATTATTGAAGTCTATAGCGGGAAATAAAATCGGGATAAAAGCTGCGGGCGGCATTAAAACACTGAATGATGTCATGTCATGTATACATGCCGGGGCTACAAGAATAGGAACGAGTCATGGAGTGCGGATAATGAATGAACCGGATCAGCAGTAGATATGATGAGGTATCAGAATGAAGGTTAAGCTTGCCAGGACAGCGGGATTCTGTATGGGAGTACGGAGGGCAATGAATATAGTTCTCGATGCTGCCAACAAAAAAAAGGGCGAGTTATATACATATGGCCCTCTTGTTCATAATCCCCAGGCTGTTGAAATGCTCAGGGAAAAAGGAGTATCAGTTATTAATGATAGTTCTGTTTCTGATGCGACAGTGATTATAAGGGCACATGGTATTCCTCCTGAAGAGCGTCAAAAAATCAAGGATTCGGGCAATCTGGTATGCGATGCAACTTGTCCTCACGTTGCCAGGGCGCATGCAATTATAAAGAGGGGTATACACCAGGGCTATACTGCGATTATTATCGGTGACAAAGGACATGCTGAAGTTAACGGGCTTCTCGGATATGCAGAGGGTAAGGGCTATGTTGTTGAATCGGAATCTGATGTTAAAGAACTGCCTGAAATTGAGAGGGCCTGTATTGTCGCACAGACCACCCAGGACAGAAAAAATTTTGATGAAATAGTTGAAGCGGTCAGGAACATAGTACCTGATGTGCAGATATATGACACTATTTGCGATTCAACTAATATGAGACAAAAAGAGGTCCGGGAGCTTGCCCAGGAAGTTGATGCCATGGTAATCGTTGGAGGAAGAAACAGCGCAAATACAAAACGGCTGCATGAAATATCCCTGTCTACCGGGGTGCCGTCTTTTCACATTGAAGGCGAAGATGAGCTTGGATCGCTGGGTCTTGAACAGTACGAAAATATAGGTGTTATGGCTGGGGCATCTACTCCAAACTGGGTAATTAACAAGGTAATAGAAAGAATAAAGCTGCTGTTAAGAAAAAGACGGAATACATTTATTAGCCTGCTGGAACATGCATTTGATTTCATTGTTGGAAGCAGTCTGTACCTTAGTCTCGGCGCAGTAAGTATGGGATATGCAAGTCTGGTGTTTCAGGGCATTACACCGTCAGCAACAGTTTTATCAATCATTTTTCTGTATATTTTCAGTGTGCATATCTTTAACAGATATAATGAAAAAGCCGAAGGCGAGTTCTATGATTCATTCAGGTCACAATTTTATAAAAAATATGGAAAAGCATTGATTGTCACAGCAATTATCGCTTCTGTAATTTCTCTTTTCCTTTCATATGTGCTCGGCATGAAATACTTTGTTCTGCTTATTTTTTCTTATCTTATGGGCGTCATTTATAGCCTGCAGATAGTACCTGAGAGACTTCAACACATAACAGAGTATAAACGATTAAAAGATTTCCCGGGATCAAAAGATGTGTTTGTTGCCCTGGCCTGGGCTTGGGTAATAGTCCTGATACCAAATCTCAACCAGGAAACTTTTTTTACGTATCAATTATTTTTGATGATGGCTTTCATTATTTCGACTGTTTTCATACGGTCCGTAGTATTTGATATTTTTGGTATAGAGGGAGACAGAATAGTGGGGAGAGAGACAATACCCATCCTTATCGGTCCTAAACGTGCTGGAACCATGCTGTTAATTATTACGATTACAATTGGGATCTATCTGGGCCTTTCAGCGGTCTATGGGGTTGTCCCTTCACTCGGATATTTTTTCATTTTACCCCCTGTTTTTATGGTGATGTGTCTTTATGTTATTCAGAAACGGCGGATTCAGGCAAACAAACTGTTTGAAGTAATGATAGACAGTTTTTTTATACTTACCGGCCTGATGACATATGTATGGCAGATATTGTAATGTGCTGTTTTTCCGATTCTTCCTGCAAAAAAAATGATTTAAAGACTTTCAGATTTTTTTTCTTCTGATTATAATGTCTCAGTAACGATACATTATGGTTAATATATTATCTGATATAATTAACTGTAAAAGTTAAAGTTGAAATATTAATAAACATATAACCTTTCATAAAAGGAGCCGGTTATGGGAAAGAAAGTGACCAAAAAGAAATCTGTGCCTGAGCATGTTGATAATGATTCCCTATATAAAGATATTGTACTGTCAACGAACGCCCTGATCTGGCGAACAGATACAGAAGGAAGATTGACTTTCCTTAATCCTTCATGGCGTACAAGCAGTGATTATGATGATGACAGTATGCTTGGAAAGCCCCTTTCGGATTTCCTTGCGCCAATGGCTGCTGAACATTATATAAATGCATTCAGAAACTGCCTTATCGGTGAATCTGTCTCCGGACTTGAAACAACACTGTTATCAAAAAAAACAGATGAAATCAGCCTTGAGATGAATATAGTGCCTGTATATGATGCCGGGGATATTGCCGGCACCCAGGGATGCGCCTTTGACGTAACAGAGCAAAAGAATGCCGATGAACTACTTCAGTATATAAGCGCAAAGGACGAGCTTACCGGCCTTTATAATTTACATACATTCATGAGCATGACCGAGCAGCAGATTAAATCAGCCGACCGTGAAAAGAAATCCATGCTCATTATATATGCAGGAGTTGACGGGATGGAGGCGATAAATGACATTCAGGGCCGTGAATCAGGTGATGGTATACTGCTTGATATTGCTGATATTTTAAGAAAAACCTTTCGCGAGGCTGATATCCTCGCCCGTTCCGGAGGAGATGAGTTTGTAATATCCACACTGGTTTCATCCAAAGACCATGACAAGCTCATTATGGACCGGTTGCATGCAGCTATTGATGAATATAATGCCGGCAAAGGGGATGACATCATATTATCGATCAGCTTTGGCGGCGCCTTCTATGACCCGGAACATCCTGCTTCAATTAATGAGGTTCTCTCTCAAGCAGATGAAAAAATGCATGAGGTCAAGGAACTTAAAAGGGATTAGTGCATAACTATCTTTTTAATCAAAAGAATTCCTCGAAATTCTGCTTCGGGGTAAATCATATACTCCTTTGATTGTCATTCCCGCGTTCTTTTGAGCGGGAATCCAGAGTCTTTTTATAAGGGGCTGGATTCTGGATGCGCGTCTTCGCGAGAGTCGCTCCGACCGGCTAAAGGACTGCCGGAATGACATTTTATTTTGATACAATCCAGTTCTGCTGTGGGATTGTTCATTTCTGAAGGTCTGATATCATTTCCGATATTTCCTTAACACCAGAACAGCATTGACCCCGCCAAAGCCGAATGAATGTGATATCGCTGTGGTAATGTTTTTTTCAGCAGGTGCAGATGCAATATTCAGATCACATTCCGTATCGGGGCTGTCCAGATTAATGGTAGGCGTAATTGTACCCCTATTTAATGACAGAGCGGTAATTGCTGCTTCAACAGCCCCTGCAGCGCCCAGCATATGTCCCAGCATGGATTTGCAGGAGCTCACATACATCTCATTTGTTAAATCGCCAAAGACTTTTTTAATAGCCTTTGCTTCTGCAGCGTCTCCTAATGGGGTAGATGTGGCATGAGCGTTAATGTAATCAATTTTATTATTACGTATAGCCGCATCCTTCAGACTATTACTTATTGCCACAGCCTCCCCATCGCTGTCAGGTCTGGTCTGGTGAAATGCATCCGATGATGAACTGTATCCTGTTATCTCAGCATAAATATGTGCTTCTCTTTTTAAAGCGCTCTCTAATTCCTCCAAAACCAGGACTCCAGCGCCTTCGGCTAAGACAAAACCGTCCCTGTCAGAATCAAAGGGCCTGCTTGCCTTTTCCGGTTCCTCATTTCGTCCTGATAAAGACCCTGAAGATCCATATCCTCCTGCAGCCAATCTGCACAGAGGCGCATCTGTTCCACCGGCAAGGATCAGACCTGCTCTGCCTGACCTGATCATATTAAAGGCTTCTCCTACTGCATTTGCACCTGATGCACAGGCAGTTGAGATCCCGAGTGAAGGTCCTTTTATTCCTAATCTCATTGCAGTATAGGAGGCAGCCATATTTATGGTACTTGATGACATTAAGTAAGCTGAGAAAGGTCTATTGTCTGCAATGTGTTTTGCTATTGCCCCTTCCAGACTTGAAATCCCGCCCCTGCTGGAACCGATGATAACCCCTGCCGTGTCAAGTGAGAAGTGATGAGTAATGAGTGATGAGTTTAAAGAAATTAGTCCGCTATCCTCACATGCCATCAAAGCAGCGGCCGCCGCATAATGAACAAAGGGATCAAGTCTTAAAATATCTTTCCGGGGCATATAGTCTTCCGGATTGAACTGTTTAAGCTCCCCGGCAATCTGAGATGGAAGTCCGGCTGGATCAAAGCGTGTTATGCTGGAGATTCCTGATTTTCCACTGATCAAACTATCCCATGTGGAAAGTATGTTATTGCCTAAAGGCGTAACAGCGCCCAGGCCTGTTATGACAGCTCTTCTCATAATTGATTATATTAGCACAAGACAGGTCATGGGGAATGGGTCATAGGTCATAGGCGAAAGTAATGACTTTACCTAAAACCCATAACCTCTCACCCATGACCTTTCTTTTCCATAGAAAAAATATTCTTCTCCGGTTATTATACGGTCATGGAAAAAAGTAATGACGCAGGTCTGCTGTTTCAGCAGGGATTCAACTGAACTCAATCACTTATTGCGGCTTATGGACCTGAGCTGGGACTTGATTATAACATTGCATTAAAGCTGGGCACTGCCTTTGGCGGAGGCATAGGCATGACAGGTGAGACCTGTGGTGTGGTGACAGGTTCTCTTCTGCTGTTAGGTTTGAAATACGGTTCAAGTGATGTTAATGACCGGGTTTCAAAGAGCCGGGTATATCTATGTGCTGAAAAATTTATTCAGGAGTTTCACACCCGAAAAAGTTCGACCAAATGCCGTGAGCTCCTGGGCTTTGACATAAAATCCGGTAACCATCCGGAAAAAGATGAAATAATATCCGGGCGATGTCCCGAACTCGTAAAAACAGCTGTGCAAATCGTTAATGAGATAATGAGGAGCGAAGATGACGAAATCAATAAACAGAGCAAAAAAGAAGCTGACCCATATTGACAGCAAGGGAAAAGCAGCCATGGTCGATGTAGGCCGTAAATCTTCTACCCTTCGTGTGGCTGTTGCAGGGGGAGCTGTTTATATGGAAAAAGAAACGATTAATCTTATTTCCAGCAATAACATTGCAAAAGGAAATGTCTTTGAGACTGCCCGGCTTGCCGGCATCATGGCAGCAAAGAAAACTGCTGACCTTGTTCCATTATGTCATCAGCTGAATTTAACCACTGTATCTGTTGAATTTCAAATCGATAAAAGACATCATAGAATAAACATCGAGTCAAAAGCGAGGTGCAAAGGACAGACAGGTGTTGAAATGGAGGCCCTTACAGCAGCCTCTGTTGCTGCCCTTACTATTTATGATATGTGCAAGGCTGTTGACAGGGGCATGATAATCTCTGACATAAAGCTTATGGAAAAACGCGGTGGTAAAAGCGGGACGTGGAAGAGGAAGAAATAGGAAGTGAGAAGAAAGAAGTAAGAAG
>CALZMZ010000050.1:14290-16205 GCA_945788685.1 Thermodesulfovibrionia bacterium
GAGGTGCGAGGTGATGATTTATTAATTAGGTTGATCTCCTTTCTTATTCTCAGAATTCGTGCTGGCCCTCATCTCCCTTAATTCCCTGAGAAGCTGCGAATTTTCATTTCTGAATTTTTCCTGCATAAGGATGATTTGATGGTCTTTTTTCATGATTTTCTGTTTCAGAACAAATGTATAAAGGGTTACAACAATCAAGCCGGATAATAATATAAATATTAACAGTTTGATTATTCCGGAGGTTCGTATAAGCTCGCGGGTTTCTATGTCACGCTCAAGCGGGGTCTTGTCTGACATTCTATCTGTGCCTTCTTACTTCAAAACTATATAGCTCGATTTCATCACCCATGTAAATACCGGCTTTGGCAGAGGCGATACTTATCTGATCATCAACTGTGTCAACGCCTTCAAGGTCAGGAAGGAGAAGCCCCTTTTTGGTACCGCTTATTACAATGACCCCGAATTTCTTTGGGTCCAGTTCTTTTTTACTCTTTACTTTTTCCGGTGCAGACAGCACATCAACTGAATATTCAAGGTCATCAAGTTCATCAGACGTTACAGGCGGAAAGCGCGGGTCTCTGGTAGACGCGCTGATGGCATTCTGAATTACTTCGGCAGCCAGATTCTCGGTGGTCGGCTGAAAAGTCCCGATACATCCTCTTAACTCTCCTTTTTTCTTGATCGACACAAATGTCCCGGCTGTTTCTGCCATCTCTGCAGGAAGGGGTTGGGGCAACTCCACTGTCTTCCCGTTCAGGGTAAACGTTTCGATTGTGTCTTTAGCCAGTTTTACAAGAGGGTGCATGGTAATAAATAAAAAATTAAAAATCAAAATTTAAAAATACGGAACATGATTAAAATCATGAACCTTAATTTCCACTTCTGTCTACAAACTCCCAACTCTTGACTCCAAACTCCTGTCTGTTCACTTCCGCCTTTTAACTTCAAACTTCTCACTTTTTTCTCGTTACCACATAGTCGGCAATAGTAAGAAGCGACTGTTTTGCCATGGAATCTTCAAACTGTTCAAGTTCTGCTTTTGCTTCATTTAAAAGGTCTTTTGCCTGGTTAAATGATTTCTCTATAGTATTATGTTTGTGAAAAAGGTGCAGTACATAGGCAAGATCAGTTTCATTCAGGGTTTCGGATTTTAAGATCTTAACAATCTCCTCTGTCTCTTCTTTACCTATATCCTGAAGCAGGAATATCAAAGGAAGAGTGATTTTCCCTTCTTCAAGGTCTTTCCCCAGACTCTTGCCCAGCTTTTTTTCTTCTGCCATGTAATCCAGGATATCATCAGCCATCTGAAATGCGTATCCGAATTTCAGCCCAAATGCGGCAAGGCTGTCAACCTGTTGCTGTGAAGCATTTCCGAGCACGGCACCGCCTTTGCATGCTGCAGACATCAAGATAGCTGTCTTACCCTGAATGATCTTCATGTAATCATCCATTGTCATATCTATGCTGCCCTTTTTGCTGAGCTGAACAAGCTCTCCTTCACTCATCTTTGCTGTTGCATTACAAAGGGCGTCCATAATCGTCTGTCTTTGAAGAAGATTGGCCAGGCGCAGGGCATTAGCATAAAGGAAGTCACCAACAAGCACCACAAGCTGGTTTCCATACAGAGAATGAGCAGAAGGTTTCCCCCTTCTCAAGCTTGCTCCGTCCACTACATCATCATGTATCAGTGATGCAGTATGTATGAATTCAACACTGCATGCAAGGGTGCTGACACTCTCACCATTAATACCAAACAGTTTTGAGCTGAGTATGGAAAGAAAAGGACGGATACGTTTCCCCCCGCTCGAAAGGAGGTGGTTGCCGACCATGGAAATAGCAGGGGCAACTGTACCCAGGGCTTCATTGATCTTTGCTTCAGCCTGCTCCAGGTCAGATTTGTAATATTCCCAGATTT
>CALZMZ010000051.1:0-2059 GCA_945788685.1 Thermodesulfovibrionia bacterium
ATTAGGGCGGGGAAGGTTGGACAAAACTGCCAGCCTCTCTTGAGAAAGCGACCTGTGTAATCTCCACAGGAGTAAGTTATCGCCGAATGTTAACATTTTAATATTGTAGTATAAATACTACTATTTGTCAATATTTAATAACCTCGTGCAAGTGCATCACTTGACCTTGCAGGACCGGCAGTAATAGATACAACTGTTGTATACAGCTTCACCCTGATCGCCCTCTATAATAAATAAGTTCGAAGCAGGAAGGATTCTATTGATAAATCAGTCATATCAACGATTTCGATACTACCTGTTTTTTCAACATAATCCCTTCTTATCAATGAAACATTATACCAGCCAACTCCAATGGTTATTAATGCTAATAAGCATGTATGTGATTCTCGGGGAAAAGCTAATAGTAATTTGTCCAAGATTTGGTGTTTTGTCACTATTTTTTCGGTAAAAAATCAGACTTAAAAAGCGATTTCTTATTAGTCAATCATCACGTTGATGCATTTCCTTTCTCAATAACCGCTAATTTCATTACCGGAATCTTTAATATACCGGAATCCGGCATGTTAAAAAGAGATTAAATTTGCTAACCCTATGAATTTCAATGTGTTATGAGGTTGGTATGAGAATTGCTTTTTTAGAGTGGAAGATGCGCATTAAGTTTAATACACACTATATCGTGAGATGTTAAAAAGAAAGGAGAAAGAAATGAAAGCATTAAAAGTGAAAGGTGTAAAAACTACTATCAGAATATTGAATTTAAAAGATAGGGGTCTAAAAATATTGATATCGTCTACAAAATGGGCTATGGGAGCATTGTTTATTTGCTTTTTAAGCACCGTTATTTACACTGGATCTGCGTATGCATTATGTGCGGCTCAAGAAGAAACAGGAGAATGGATTGCTCTTGCTAATACAAATAATTTAGATGTGGCTGAAATAACAATTCGACTTCAATGCAATGATGTGTGCCATAACGGACATTGCGAACCGAGCGGACTATTCATGAGTATTTCAGATGGAACTTATGACTCTCATGAATTTAGTCTCCAACGTTTAACATTATCTTCAGGTGACTGGTTATATGGAGTGTACGATAACGGGTGGGCGACAACTTACATCTATGCAAAAATGTCATCATTAAACTCTGAGCAACTATATGTGACGATGTACACTGAGGTCCACTGCTGGAATTGTGCAGGCCCGGAGGGATGGAGAAATGCTTACTTCATCCGTCAAGTAGAAAGCTGTATTGATAGCTGTGGTACTAAAGCACCCGGGGGGTGCTGGTGTGATTCGCTTTGTAGCTACTATGGTGATTGCTGCGCGGATAAAGTCGATCAATGCGGTAGTTAAGTACCTTAATAAAGGGGCAGAGTTCAAATTGACTCTGCCCTTTTTTTACCCTTTCAACTGTTAATCATCAGTCCATCACTCATAGCAGGATATTGATTACATGAATGAATCGTTCCCATCCAACCATTATCTATCCTGAAGATTACATAATGAAAGTTTCGGTGGGACTATTTGCATCTTTTGGCTTATATTAAATTTTTATACTGCCTTTAACTCCTCTTTACATCATAATTACTTTGTTGTATTTAAAATATATAAACCTATAAAGAATCATAACAGTGGAGGTGTAACATGATATTGTTCTTAATAGGCTTAATAATAGGATCAGTTGCTGGTATGATGTTAATGGCAATGTTGGTCGCTTCAAAAAAAGAGGACACGTTAAGAAGTATATAATAAGAAATTCAGATGATTAAAGGAGGCGTGGAAATTTCCAAGCCTCTTTTTTTGTTTCATGACTTCTATTATTAATAAACGATTTTCATGCATTTACAGGTGCTCGACAACAAGATGTTATGGTGTTTTTTTGCCGCTCATCTTTTCTGAAGACTTTATGTATATATTTTCATTTTTTAACATCATAAAATCAATCACAATTAGATAGCATCATCATGTTTGACTAAAACAACATTAACCTCAGTGCACGGAGTCAAGTTCGTCCACAAAGTCTCAACAGTTATGGAAAGTGTCTACCACCTTAACAGGG
>CALZMZ010000051.1:2111-16358 GCA_945788685.1 Thermodesulfovibrionia bacterium
TAAAATTAAAATAAGATTTAATCTTTCGGGAGATAAAATGAGAATAATAAAAGAGGCAGATGTAGATCCTTTTATTTCTTTGCTCAAGAAAAGGGCCTCAACATCTGTAAGGGAAGATGATATACAGAAGAGAGTTCGGAAGATCATTCTTGATGTTCAGAAGAACGGTGACCGGGCGGTCAGGAAATATACGAATAAATTCGATTCTGTTAATCTGAAAAATCTTTCAGTCAGTAAAAAAGAAATAGAAACATCTGCAAAGAAAGTCGACAGGAAATTCCTTGCGGCCCTGAAAAAGGCAGCAACAAGAATAAGAAGGTTTCATGAGCTGCAGAAAGAGAAATCCTGGCAGTTCACAGAAGGTGGCATAACGCTTGGCCAGGTCATAAGGCCACTTAACAGAGTCGGTGTATATGTGCCGGGTGGAAAAGCATTTTATCCCTCAACTGTATTGATGAATGTCATACCTGCACAGGTTGCAGGTGTAAAAGAGATTGCTCTTTGCGTTCCCACACCTCTTGGAAACATCGATCCTCATGTGGCTGCTGCGATAAAGATGCTCGGTGTGGATGAAGTATACAGAATTGGCGGTGCACAGGCAGTGGCAGCTCTTGCATATGGAACAGAGACAATCACCAGAGTTGACAAGATCGCAGGCCCTGGAAATATTTATGTTGCAACAGCAAAAAAAATGGTATTTGGAGATGTCGGAATCGATATGGTGGCAGGACCGAGTGAGATACTGGTTATAGCTGACAGGACCGGTGATCCGGCTTTTATAGCATCTGACCTGCTGAGCCAGGCAGAACATGATGAAATGGCATCATCAGTTCTGATCACGGATTCGGTTGAGCTTGCCGGCAAAGTCAAAGAGGAACTTAAGAAGCAGATGGGTAATCTCAAAAGAAAAATGATTGCAGGAAAATCATTGAGGAAATACGGCGCAATCATTATTGTGAAGAATTTAAATCATGCGGCCCGGATTTCAGACAGGATCGCTCCTGAACATCTTGAGATAATGACAGAAAAGCCTGCTGATTTTGCCCGTAAAGTAAACAATGCAGGAGCAATCTTTCTCGGTAAGTGGACGCCTGAACCTCTTGGAGATTATGCAGCAGGTCCCAACCACACCCTCCCGACCGGAGGCACAGCAAGGTTTTCATCTCCTTTGGGAGTATATGATTTTATTAAACGCACCAGCCTGCTGAATGCTACAGAAAAGGGATTTATCGATCTTTCAGATACCGTGGAAACACTTGCAGATACTGAAGGGCTTGAAGCACACGGAAATACGGTAAGAGTAAGAAAAAAGTAGCCCGTATTATTCATCAATATATGAGCCACGGGGGTAGGCCCTAAAAAAAGTTTTGAATGCGGCGCAAAGCAAGGGAATATGATCAATCTTAGCACGTCATCAACATTCAAAGTGTATTCTAAGCCTACCCCCGTGGCTGGATGTAAACAGGCCAGCATATTACAGGAATTTTGAAGAACGTCGGACGTCAAACGTCGAACGTGAAAAAACGCCTGACGCTCATAATGGAATGACAAAGATAAGTGAATTATCCGGAAATCAGGCCTGATATGACTTCGGAAGTTTCTCTATTTTTACAGCACAGGATTTATATTCGGGTGTTCCGGCAATCGGGTCTCTATGCTCTGATGTGAGAAAATTCGAAAGAGCTTCGGGAAAATGAAATGTTAAAAACACATTCCCCCTCTGTGATCGGGATGTTACCCGAACTCTGACCTTAATCTTTCCCCGTCGGGATGAAACACTTACCCAGTCATCGCTTTTCAATTTCATTTTTTTAGCATCAGCGGGATTCAGTTCAAGGTGCTCCTCAGGTACCAGCTCCATAATACCCGGCACCCGCCTGCTCATTGATCCGTTGTTATAGTGCTCACGGATCCGTCCGGTTATCAGAGCAAAGGGATACTCCTTATCAGGCATCTCTCCTGACCCTTTGTGGTCAAGGGCAACAAACTTTGCCTTTCCACCCGGCCTTGAAAACAGGTCAGTATATAATGTCTTTGTTCCGGGATGGTCTTTTGTCGGGCATGGCCACTGCAGGCTTTCCCTTTCAAGTCGGTCGTAACTGATTCCGCCATATATTGGTGTGAGACTCGCGATCTCATCCATAATCTCAGAAGGATGGTTATATTTCAT
Organism: Thermodesulfovibrionia bacterium; assembly: GCA_945788685.1. Lineage (GTDB taxonomy): Bacteria > Nitrospirota > Thermodesulfovibrionia > UBA6902 > UBA6902 > CALZJD01. The sequence continues at coordinate 4,282 of CALZMZ010000051.1, forward strand.
CGGATATCCCATCCTGTTGGCAATCCTGCAGATGATCTGCCAGTCAGCCAGCCCTGCCACAGGCTCAATCGCCTTTCTTACACGCTGGATTCTCCTTTCACCGTTAGTAAACGTACCGTCCTTTTCAGCAAAACTCGAACCCGGCAGTATGACATCAGCATACTGTGTCGTTTCAGTATGGAATATGTCCTGTACAACAAGGAACTTCAGTGACTTCAATGCCCTTCTCACTTCATGGGAGTTCGGGTCTGTCTGCGCAGGGTCTTCACCCATGATATAGAGTCCTCTGAATTTTCCCTGGCAGGCCATGTCAAGCATCTCAACTGATTTCAGTCCCGAAGCGGCCAGTATAGGTACGTTCCATGCCTTTTCAAACTTCGCTCTTGCATCGGCATTTGCCACAGGCTGATAACCGGGAAGGATATTCGGAGCAGGCCCAAGATCAGAAGCACCCTGAACATTGTTCTGCCCACGAAGCGCCATGATGCCCGTTGAAGGCCTGCCGATATGCCCGCAGACAAGTGCAAGGTTGGCAATGGCCATGGCATTCTCTGTTCCGGTCCGGTGCTCGGTAACTCCAAGACCGTATACAATCATTGCCTTGTCAGCATGGGAGTACATTCTTGCTGCATCGATTATTTTCTGCTTAGGCACACCGGTTATTTTTTCAACTGTCTTCAGATTATATTCTTTTACTTTCTCCCTGAGTGCATCAAAGTCTTCAGTCCTGTTTTTGATAAACTCCTTATTCTCCCATCCGTTTTTCAGGATCGCATGCACAAGACCGTTCATCATGGCGATGTTTGTACCGGGGCTGAGATTGAGCCAGACATCTGACCTTTTTGCCATCCAGGTCTTTCTTGGATCACCGACTATCAGTTTCGCACCATTACGCAGCGCCTTCTTTAAATAAATGGAAACTATGGGATGGGCTTCGGTCGGATTGGAGCCAAACAGAAAGAGCGTGTCTATCTCGGGCATCTGTGCGAGTGAATTGGTGGCAGCTCCTGCTCCCAGGCTGGTGGCCAGACCGGCCACAGTTGGAGCGTGTCAGACCCGTGCACAGTTATCAACGTTATTCGTCTTGAAAACTGTGCGTACAAATTTTGCCAGTAAAAAGTTTTCTTCATTTGTGCAGCGTGATGATGAAAATGCGCCTACTGAATCTGAACCATGTCTCTTTATGATCTTTTCAAAATTTGAGGCAATTATCGCAAAGGCCCTGTCCCATGATGTCTTTACGAATTTATCTCCCCTTTTCACAAGAGGGGTCTTTATCCTGTCACGGCTATGGATAAAGTCATACCCGTAGCGGCCTTTTACGCAAAGGTCGCCCTGGTTGACCGGGCCAAAAAAGTCAGATGACACCCTGACTACTTTATCATCCTTGACATTAAGGTAGAAGCTGCATCCCGTACCACAGTAGCTGCATGTCGTCTTTACGCGTTTCATCTCATGCACCCTGCCCTTGCCCCTTGCCTTTTTGTCAGTAAGAGCCCCGGTTGGACAGGTTGATACACACTGACCGCAGAACTCGCAGATTGAAAGAGTACGGGCAACACGGAAAGCTGTGTCAGGCACTGTGTTAAATCCCCTGCCGGTAAAGTCGATTGTGCCGGCCATGACAATCTCGTTGCATATCCTCACACACCTGCCGCACACGATGCACTTGTTGGGTTCGTATACTATGAAGGGGTTTGCCTGCCTGATCGGGAGCTTCCACCTCTCTCCGCCATATTCCATACCATCAACTTTATATTCATAGGCAAGGTTCTGGAGCTTGCATGCGCCTGAGGTCTCACACCGCATACAGTCATTGGGGTGGTTAGAAAGCAGCAGAGATACAAGACGTTTCCTTACCCTCTTCACGGTCCTGCTCTCTGTCCTTACGTCCATACCCTCTGATACAGGTGTTGAACAGGCAGGGAGAAGCCTGGACACTCCCTTTACTTCAACACTGCACATCCTGCAGGCACCATAGGGTTCAAGCCTCATATCATGGCAAAGAGTGGGTATGAAGACCCCGGCCTTTTTAGCGGCATTAAAGACAGTATCATCTTTGTCACAAGCGGTTTTAACACCGTTAAGGATTATCTTTATCTTTTTGTTCGACAACATAACCTCCCAAAAAAACGTGACGCGTGACGGGTAACGAGTGACGGGTAAATAAATCTCGTTACGCGTTACCTGTTACTCGTTACTTATTTTATTGCACTAAATGGACATACCTCAAAACATCTCCCGCATTTAATGCATTTACCTTTATCAATAACCGCCGGCTGTTTTTTCTCCCACGCTATTGCCTCAGCCGGACATTCTTTGAAACACTTGCCGCACATTTTGCAGACTTCGGCTTTTACGATATACTGCCGCAGGGCTTCGCAAACCCCTGCAGGACATCTGCCCTCAAAGATATGGGCCTCATATTCATTCCTGAAGTATTTGATCGTTGAGAGAACAGGATTGGGCGCTGTCTGACCCAGTCCGCACAGGGAGGTAATCTTAATGTCATCGGCCAGGGACAGGAGAAATTCTATATCACCCTTTTTCCCCCTGCCTTCGGTAATTTTTTTCAACCTTTCATAAAGCCTCTTGTTACCCACCCGGCACGGAAGACACTTGCCGCATGACTCGTTCTGCGTAAACTCAAGGAAGAATTTTGCCATATCCACCATGCATGTGGTGTCGTCCATCACAACCATTCCGCCGGATCCCATCATGGAACCGACACTGCTTAATGAATCATAATCAAGAGGCATGTCAATAAGGGATGCAGGAATACATCCACCCGAGGGCCCCCCCGTCTGCACGGCCTTGAGTTCGCGGTTCTGCGGACAGCCTCCGCCTATGTCATAGACAACTTCCCTGAGCGATATTCCCATGGGAACTTCAATCAGCCCGGTATTATTGATTTTGCCTGTAATGGAAAAAATCTTTGTGCCGGAATTGTTTTTTGTACCAATTGATGAAAACCACTTTGCCCCGTTTGAAATAATATGCGGAATGGTGGAAAGTGTTTCAACATTATTAATAATTGTGGGTTTTCCCCAGAGTCCCTTTTGTGCAGGAAAGGGAGGTTTGGATCTGGGCATGCCGCGCTGTCCTTCAATAGAAGCCATAAGGGCTGTCTCTTCTCCGCACACAAAAGCGCCTGCACCTTCTTTGATACGGATGTCAAAATCAAAACCGCTCTTATAAATATTTTTGCCGAGAAAGCCTTTCTTCCTTGCCTGCTTCAGCGCAATTCTCAGGCGGCTGATAGCAACAGGATATTCTGCACGGATATAAATATATCCGCGGCCTGCACCGATTGCATAACCGCCGATTATCATTCCCTCAATAACAGAATGGGGGTTACCCTCAATTACGGAACGGTCCATAAATGCACCGGGATCACCCTCGTCCGCATTGCATATAATGTATTTCTGCCCTGATTCTTCATTAGAGCATATCTCCCATTTCAGACCTGTTGGAAACCCGGCTCCGCCCCTGCCGCGCAGTCCTGATTTTTTTATTACATTAACTACACTGGAAGGATTTCCTGACAGTGCCTTTTTCAGACCTTTATACCCTCCTGAACTGGTATAGTCCCCGATATCCTCAGGGTCAATTTCACCGCACTGTTTGAGAAGTATTTTAATTTTCCTGTCATGAAACGCATGGTATTCAGGTCCGACAAGCCATTCCTTTACGATATTGCCGTCAATGATATGCTCCTGAATGATCCTTTCAACTTTATTCCTGGATATATGCTGGTACGTTGCACTGTTTCCGTTCATGCGTACATCCACAAGCACGTCCTTTGAGCAGCAACCGCGGCACCCTGTTTTTTTCACGCATTTTTTTGCTATATCAGCTTTTATGCCCAAAGCCCTCAGCTTCCTGCTGAATGCATTCATCACTTCCTGGCCTCCGGCTGCAAGACCGCCTGTTCCCACACAGACTTTAATCGTAAGATTTTTTACTGAAGGTTTTCTGACTGTATTAGTGGAAGCCATGCTATCGCTTTTTTGTACCTCTGTCTTCTTCCAGAATTTGTTCTACTTCTTCAGGGAGGACATTACTGTGGATTTTTTTATCGATCCTTACAACAGGCGCAAGGCTGCAGGCGCCCATGCAGGCAACATTTTCCACGGTATAATGCATGTCCTTTGTAGTGTCTTCGCCCTTACCCAGAGCCAGGTGCTCTCGAATCCGATGTTCAACCGGCACTGCCCCTCTTACATGACAGGCTGTCCCGAGACAGGCAGTAATAATATGCCTGCCCCTTGGCTTGAGATGAAATTGAGAGTAAAATGTAGCAACGCCAAAGAAAGAGCTGGCAGGGATATTCAGCCTGTCCGAAAACCAGTAAACTGCCTCTCTTGGAACATGACCAAACTTTTTTTGAAGGTCCTGAAGGATAGAGATGACATTGCCCTCTTCACGCTTATATTTTCTTAGAATTGTGCCCAGCTTTTTTTCCATTTTTTCAGTCATATCAATTCTTAATTGAGAAGACAAGTTTCAATTCAGATGAACCCGCAATACCACCCTATTTTCCTTAATATTCTAGGAAAAATCAAGAAACTCAATTGCTTGTCATTCCCGCGGTCTGTTGAGCGGCTCGACTCGACCGGCTAAAGGACTGCCGGAATGACATCTTTGTTTTTGATACCTTACAGAACTGCTGCAGGGTTTTTCATTGTCACATAAAAGAAGAATATACATAGTTAAATAATTATTTCTCTCATGATTATGTTTTTCAGCCGCCATTTCTGATATAATTAGACGCTAAAATTACTTCATTCATTCTGTTCCTGTTAAGCTCAGAAGAGTACATAAAGTCCTGATATGTTTAAAGTCCTAAATAAAGAAACTGTAGCGCCCCAGGTTGATGCGTTAATCGTAGATGCTCCCTATATTGCAGGTCATGCAAAGGCAGGCAATTTCATCGTACTGCGAATTCATGAAAAAGGCGAGCGTATCCCCCTGACTATTGCTGATTCAGACCTTGATAAAGGAACTATCACTCTTTTGTTTCAGAAGATTGGAAAGACAACAGAGGAACTGGGCACCCTGAAAAAAGGCGATAAGATCAGGGACATAGCAGGCCCTCTCGGACATGATACTCCTGTAAAAAAGTACGGACATGCCGTACTCGTTGGTGGAGGCATCGGATCAGCCACCCTCTTCCCGATACTTAAGGCGTTAAAGGAAAAAAGGAATAAGGTCACGGTAATACTGGGCGCACGTAATAAAGAACTGCTGGTATGGGAGGAGAGGTTTGCTGAATATGCAGATAAAACCATCCTTACCACCGATGACGGAAGTTCCGGGAAAAAAGGGCTGGTCACGGAAGCGCTGAAGGAAGTTGCAGACAGTACAAAGGTCGATGTAGTCCTTGCTGTAGGCCCTATAAGAATGATGCAGGCAGTTGCCGAGCTGACAAGACCTTTTAATCTCAAGACCTATGTCAGTCTTAACCCTGTCATGGTCGAGGGAACAGGCATGTGCGGTGCCTGCAGGGTGAGTATTGCAGGGAAAACAAAATTCGCATGCATTGATGGTCCCGAGTTTGATGCCCATGATGTTGACTTTGAAGAAATCGCCCACAGGCTGAATTTCTATAAAGATGAAGAAGCAGAATCGCTGGAAAAGTTTAAAAAGAAAAAATGTAAGGGAAAATGTAAAAAACAGTAATGTGTTATGTGTAATGAGTAACATTTTTTTCCCATTACTCATCACTTGTCACTGATCACGGTTTTTAAATGAGAGCACGAGACCCGGAAAAGAGAAAACACGATTTTAAGGAAGTTGCGCTTGGCCTGACTGAGAAGCAGGCTATAAAGGAGGCCAACCGCTGCATACAGTGCAAAAAGCCAATGTGCATTACCGGCTGTCCTGTGGAGATCAATATCCCTGCTTTTATCTCTGCCATCAGGGATGAGGACATCACCGGCGGACTTGCAATTATAAGAAAATACAATATGCTTCCTGCCATCTGCGGCAGGGTATGTCCACAGGAAAACCAGTGTCAGGGCAAGTGTGTCCTCGGGAAGAAAAAGACCCCCATATCTATCGGTGCACTGGAGCGGTTTGTTGCGGATTACGAAATGAAAAAAGGACTGTCTCAAAAGACGAAAATGTCGAGATCAAATGGCCACAGGGTGGCAGTCATCGGCGCCGGCCCTGCAGGATTGACCGTAGCAGCAGACCTGGCAAGACATGGATATAAGATAACAATATTCGAGGCCCTGCATGAAGCAGGCGGCGTTCTTACTTACGGAATACCCGAGTTCAGGCTTCCGCAGAAGATCATTGACAGGGAGGTGGAGTATGTGAAAAGCCTCGGTGTTGAGATCAAGCTCAACTGGGTCATCGGAAGGACACAGACTGTTGATGAACTCTTTGGAGAAGGATATAAAGCCGTATTTGTGGGTGTTGGAGCAGGATCACCGAGATATATGAACATCCCGGGTGAGAATTTAAACAATGTTTATTTTGCTTCTGAATATCTCACAAGGGTAAACCTGTTGAAGGCCAACCAGTTCCCGAAATATGATACTCCTGTAAAGAGAGGAAAACAGGTAGCTGTTGTTGGTGCGGGGAATGTAGCCATGGACGCTGCCAGAACAGCAGCCAGGCTCGGAGCTGAAAAGGTTTATATAGTCTACAGAAGGACGAGAACAGAGATGCCTGCCCGTCTTGAAGAAGTGGAACATGCACATGAAGAGGGTATTGAGCTTCTGTTCCTTTCCAGTCCGAAAGAGATAATAGGAGATGAGCGCGGCCATGTAAAGGCAATCAGGTGTGACGCAATGAAGCTGTGCGAACCTGATGCATCAGGCAGGAAAAGACCTGAATGTTCCGGTGATGAATTTATACTTGAAGTTGATCAGGTGCTCATGGCGATCGGCCAGGCCTCGAATCCTATTCTTACGAAATCAGTCAAGGGTCTCAAACTTTGGGGTGCAGGTTATATAGAGGTAGATGAAGAGGGAAGGACAAATCTTCCAGGTATTTTTGCAGGCGGTGATATTGCAACCGGCGCTGCAACGGTCATTAGTGCAATGGGAGCCGGCAAACGCGCTGCCCGGGCGATTGATGACTATGTCATGGGACGGAAAAAGGCAAAGTCGAAAGAGCCGGAGCTGGCTGAATCAAAAAAATAATTATTGATAATCAACTTGTTGGGGCACGTTGCAACAGCTTGAGCAGTTCCAGCCGCTTGAGCCGTTCAAGCGGATCAAGCCATTCAAACGGTTGAAACTTTTCTTTATATAATATCCTTTCCATATTATTTACCCCCTGTTGAACGTGTATTCCAAACATCGTACAATTAGATAAAAGCAGAAAAACATAAAAAAGGGTGTGTTCGTATAATAGTCACCCCTTGATCGGAGGAAGCACAGATGCTTAAATTTATAAGCAGAAATATTCTTACCGGGTTTGTGACCATCCTGCCCGTAGCGCTCACTATATATTTTCTCTACTGGATTATCATTTCAGTAGAATCAGTGCTGGGAAGCATGATCCAGTCAATCTTACCGGACGTCCTGTACTGGCCGGGCATAGGCCTGATCGCTGCCCTTGCTATGGCATTCGCGGTGGGACTGCTCATGCATGCCTATGTAGTACAACAGCTTTTTGCCATGGGAGAACAGATTCTTTACCGGATGCCATTTATTAATTCAGTGTATAAAGCGATCCGTGACTTTTTCCAGTATTTCTCCCCGACCTCCAAAAAGGAATTCGAACAGGTGGTCGCAATATCGATCGGTGATACAGGCATGAAGGTGATCGGCTTTGTGACTCAGGCAGTAATGGAGCGCCTTCCGGAGGGTTTCCAGGAAGAAGACAGCATACTGGTCTATCTGCCACTTAGCTACATGATCGGCGGGTATGCTGTGCTTGTGCCGCGCAGTGCGGTCCGGCCCCTTGATATGAACATGGAGGAAGCCATGCGCTTTACACTGACCGCTGGAGTAACCGGTACATCCGGCACTCCATATGCTAGAAAGTAACACCCTGGGAACAAGAACATCCGATCCAGCTGCTTGATCAGTTGCAACCGTTTGAGCCGTCAGGCTGTTCAAGAGGTTCAAACAGTTTTTTTTCCCCTGCCCTATAACCGATAACCCGGTACCTGTCGTTATTTCAGCGACTTTATGTAAGCAACAATATTCACCATATCTTCTGATACTGGATCTATTGCCTTACCCTTGAGTGCCATCTCAATACAGACGTTCACTGCTTCTTCAAGACTGTTCTGTTTTTTCCCCATGATATTAAACTCTTTTTTATCGCCGGCCTTTTCCAGCCCCTTTCCATCCGGATGACAGGAATTGCAGGATTTTTCTGATGTACCGGCTCCAAAATTGACATCATTAAAAACCATCTTTCCTTTTCCGATTTCACCGTTTGTATCAGTGGATGACGTACATGCAACAAAGACGAGAAGTCCAATAGCCATTAATGACAGTGCTGCAATTTTTAGAACTTTCATTGATATTACCTCCATTTACAACAGTTTCAGCCGCTTGAACAGTTTCAAATACTTGAGCCGTTAAACTGAGCAAGCAATTCAAACCGTTCAAGCGGCTGAAACTGTTTTATTTTTTCCTAACCTATTACCAATAACCCAATACCTGTCGTTTATCCTATTACAATTTCAAGGGCAGATCCCTTTTGCTCTTTAAATGTCTGTGATCAGGTCGCTATTTATTATCCAGCAAGTTTTAATGCTATCTCCCTGGCGTTCCATGCTATGTCCTTTATTGCCTCGAGCATTTTCACAAAAATCGATCCTGCTTCAGGCATGCATTCCCCGGTTATTAACCTGTCTTCATGTAATGTGGCGTATTCTTTTGCCATTTGTTCAACGCCTGCCTGCGACCTCACTATATACTTGCTCAGGAACGTATTTCGGGCAAGTATCATATCCGCAGTTGGCCTCAGGATTTCAACCAGTCTTTGAAGAAGATATATTGTGTCATCTGCAGCCTTGTCTGAAAAGAGAATTTTTTCCCCGCTTTTTTTAGTTGCGAGTTCAGACAGGATTTCCAGGCTATTCAAGATTTTTTGCATATGTGCAGGAACCGGAACGTATGGTTTCAGGTCAGGATCATCCACTGCATATGCTGTTATGAATGTTGAAAGTTTATCAATTTCTTTCCTGCTCTTTTCCACCTGTGCCTTGCATTCTTGCAGAGGTTTTGAATTGTTGTAAATGAATGCAGTTTGTATCAATGATATAAAATCACCTGTACTATTCACCACCTCATATAAAGATATTAACTTCTCTTTAGGGTCTGCTTTTGTTTCCACTTTCATATCGTCACCCCTTTAAACTAGATTTCAATCTATATTAAGAACGTATCACATTATCCTGGGCTCTGCAACTATATTAGGCAGGGCGTCAGGTCAACACCTTAAACCAGTTCATGTATGTTGCCCGTTTAATGTGTAAATGCGATCCCGCGGAATAATGGAATGTTATAATGTATTTAAATCATTATCAATCAGTCTGAGAAGAGGAGACATTTTCATGATTAAGAAAAAGGCTATGGCGTATTGGGGTGCTGTTTGTCCCGGATGTAATATTGGAAGAAAATACCCGAAATCATTTATAGGCAAACGGGTAGTTGAGCATTGGAAAAAAGGTTGTCCTGTACATGAAGCTCACAAGGAAATATTCGGGGAAAAGGAAAAAGTAAGCAAAGAAAAATGACGAGTGACGAATAGCGAATTACGATTTACGAAGTAAAAGTTCGTCATTCTTCATTACATGCTTTGTGCAATGTCTGGACCTCATACTCACCATGACACCACCCATTGACAGAAAAATCGTTTCATTAAAACTCACAATTCGTAATTAATAATTCGTAATTGTATTTTAGTTATTCCGTAAAAAACCATACTTCATATTCAGACTGGCAACCCACACAGCCGCCTGCTGCTGAATGAGAAATGCAAGGGCAACCATCATGGTGGTTTGAGGCCCGAATGCCGTGGCTGCAAGTCCGATCGATATGGCGAGGTTTCTTAAAACCAGGCTGAGGAGAAAGGTGATCCCGTCTTCTTCGCTGAATAATTTTCTTACCGTAACAATGATAATCGCATAAATCAGTATGTAAAACAGCATGAGAGCTGTCACGCCTTTTAAGAGAAGTCCCGGATATGCAATGATCATTTGAGACTTCAGGCTGATACTGGTAAAGATAATATAGACAAGCCCCCATGAACTGAAACCGGGCAGAAGAGGTCTTATACGGGCATTAAACTCATCCACGGTAAACCTTTTCATCAGCGCACGATATGTAAGCATCCCCATTATCATGGGAAGGAAAACGACAATCGCTATGTTCTTAAATACATTCACTATATCTACAGGAACATATTTCCCAACTATGAAATAAAGGTAGATCGGTGCAAGAAAAGAACCGCTCATGAGGCTCAGGGTTGTAAGCTTTATTGCAGCTTTTACGTTGCCTTTAAAAATCATGGTAAAGGCAATGATCATAGTGCCCCCGGGTACAACGGATATGATGATCAGCCCGGTAAACATTTCAGGATTCTGCTGAAGAAATACCGAAGCAGCAGTGTATGCAGCAAGAGGGACAATGAGTAAATTAAATAGGAGATTGAAGAGCAGCATCTTTTTTTCATGTAACGCTGTCAGGTCCTTAAGCCTGAAACCTATCATGGACGGATAAATTGCACAGATAATTACAGGCAGCATCAGCCTTTTAAGCGGCCCGGTATCGATAACATATCCCGTTATCAAGCCGGCGATAATGATGAAAGGCAGAACATATTTAAGATTTCGTGATGGAAATGTAAGTATATGTCTGAACAATAATGACCTCTGAATAATTATACAGCAGTCGAGGGACCAAGGTGTCAAGGGAACTGACTAAAAATTAAGAATTTATTTTTACATCCAATATTTTTTCTTATTATTATTTCTTTCGCTTGAACCCTAGACCCCTTGGCCTCTTGACCCCTTTCAGCAAATAGCATATGATCTTTTCAGGACAACATGCATGGAACGTTTAAAAGTATTATTTCACATTAATGAACCCGAGAGATGGGATACGGCCCTCGGAAATATTATAAATCTCCTGAAGGATGCTGGAGAAGAGGGTGTCGATGTCGTGGTCCTTGCAAATGGTCCCTCGGTAAATGCCTATGGCAATAATAATAAATTAACGGTAATGAAAGAACTCTCAGAAAGGGGAGTCAGATTTCTTGCCTGCAGAAACTCTTTAAGAAAGATGTGTTCATCTGGTGATTCCTGTATTAATGAAGAGAACCTCTCTTCATTCATTGAGACGGTTCCTGCCGGAATAACTGCAATTATAAAAATACAATCTGATGGATATGCTTATGTTAAGCCATAGCGGATGGTATAAAAACTAGCAGACTCCTATCAAAAGGACCGATCCCGTCTGGTCCAAGATTAATATCGCTAAAACTCTTCATTAATCTAAATCAGATAATTTTATGGAAGACCTTCTGTTTCTCTGCCAGCAGGATTCCACACTGTTTGAACAAAGCGGTTTCTCTTCACCATAAGTCACAGTATCTACTCGTGAAGGAGAAATGCCAAGAGAGCGGAGATAATTCTTTGTTGCCCTTGCCCTTTTTTCACCTAGTGCAAGATTGTATTCGTTAGTTCCTCTTTCATCACTATGACCCTCTATGACAATATTGATTTCCCTTTTCTTATGAAGATAAGAGGCTGCGGCATTAAGAGCGGGTCTTGCATCCTGCCTTATGTCATATCTGTCATAATCAAACAGTACGTCATTCACGTCTGCTTTTGCATCAGAGCTCAATTTAACTCCTTCTCCCTGTGCCAGTGCTTTTTCCCAGATTTTTTCCCAGGCCAATGCCTCTTTATCTGCTTCTGTCAAGCCCTTGTTTTCCTCCACATCCGAAACCCCGGCAATTTGGGATTTTTTCAAAGCACCACAGGAGACTAATAAGAAAATCATTGACAGCACTGTTAATGAATAAATTATTTTTTTTAGCATTTCTTTAACCATCCTTCTTGTAAATATTTATAATTCTACAAAATGTAGCATATCTTC
>CALZMZ010000052.1 GCA_945788685.1 Thermodesulfovibrionia bacterium
TGGCGGAGAGGGAGGGATTTGAACCCTCGAGACGCTATGAACGCCTACACGATTTCCAGTCGTGCTCCTTCAGCCGCTCGGACACCTCTCCAGTTTAGCCATTAGCTGTCAGCGATCAGCTCTAAGCTAAAGAAACAAAACATTAATGTGATAAACAAAGCAAATCAGGCTTATCGACTCGAATTTACTTAACCTATTACTTTATAACTTTAGCCGTTCAAGTTTCAACTATTCCCTTAAGCCCTCGATCCCTGGACTCCCCGGACCCTTTGCTTTTTCATATACTCTCTTATTTCTTTCATAAACTCTTCTCCGTAGCGATCAAGCTTGGCAGCACCGACACCTGTGATCTCTGCCATTTCATGTTGCGTTACAGGATAGTGCCTGCACATATCATGCAGGGTCCTGTCCGAGAATATAATAAAGGGAGGTACATGCTGCTGATCGGCGAGGCTTTTGCGCAGGAAACGGAGTTTTTCAAATAGGGCCTTATCAAAGTCTCTCAATTCGCTTTCCTGTCTGGTGCGGCTCTTCTTTTTGGGCTCTTCTCTTTTCAGGGCACTTACCTTTTCATCACCAAAAAGGACTTCTTTCCCCTTTTCAGTGATTTTCAGTAAAGGATACCTGTCACCGTCCTGATTAATAATTTCCTGTGCAAGCAGTTCATCTACTATAAAGCGCCAGTGGTTTTTGTCCCTGTCTCTCCCGGCTCCATATGTCTTGATTTTGTCATGCCCCAGTTCCCGCATCCGTTTTGTATTGCCACCGGTAACAATGTCAATTATGTGCATTATACCGAAACGCTGGCCTGTCCTTGATATGGCTGACATGAGTTTCCGTGCATCGATGGTGACATCAACTTTTTCAATATTTCCTGTGCAGATGTCGCAGCTCTTACAGTTATCAACCTTATACTCTTCTCCGAAATATTCGAGAAGCTGCCTTCGTCTGCAGACATTGTGCGATGCATACTTCACCACCTGATACAGTTTTTCCTTTGCAACTGCCTGTTCCCTTTGATCTTCTGTCCTGTCAATGAAATATCTTACTTTCGGAATATCCCCCCTGCTGAAAAAGAGAATGCATTCCGCAGGTTCACCGTCACGGCCCGAACGTCCTGTTTCCTGATAATACCCTTCGATATTTTTTGGCAGATCAGCATGGATAATAAAGCGCACATTTGATTTGTCAATGCCCATGCCAAAGGCAATCGTCGCCACAATAACATGCACTTCATCCCTGTTAAAAGCATCCTGGTTTGTCCTGCGTTCTTCCTGTGTCAGTCCCGCGTGATAGGGCAGCGCCTTTATACCGTTGTCTTGAAGCATCCCGGCCATGGCACTTACTGAGTCACGGCTCGTGCGGTAGATTATTCCGGGCTCACCGGGATATTTTCTGAGTACATTAAGAACCTGTGTCTTTAATTCCCTTTTATTTTCTACCCGATAGAAAAGATTATGCCGGTTAAATGAGGCCCGTATTGTAAATGGCGACCTGAGCCTGGTTTTCCCGATAATATCGTTTTGTACTTTCTGTGTGGCTGTTGCAGTAAATGCAGCTACCGGGACTCCTGGAAAGGATTCAGTGATATGTGAAAGACTGAGATAATCAGGTCTGAAGTCATGGCCCCACTCAGATATGCAGTGTGCTTCATCTATGGCAAACAGGGATATGGGAACTGTCTGCAATGTCTTCAGAAAGTCCGGCATGGCAAAACGTTCAGGCGCAATATACAGCATGTCAAAGGCGTTGCTTTTCAGAGAGCGGAATATCGAAGAAGTCTCCTTGGGCGTCAACGAGCTGTTTATAAAGGCAGCTGAGATACCGTTTTCCAGTGCAGCGTCAACCTGGTCTTTCATCAAAGAGATGAGGGGACTGATAACAACCGTTGTGCCATTCATTAACCTGGCAGGGAGCTGGTAGCAGAGTGACTTGCCGCCGCCTGTAGGCATAACCGCAAAGACATCCTGCCTGTTTAGCAAGTGAGATATAATCTCTTCCTGATTTGGACGAAAGGACTGAAATCCGAAGACTTCTTTAAGTGTATCAAGCGCAACCTCCCGGTCATATGTGATCTTATTTCCCATGTTAAATACCTCCATGTCCCCTAAATAATTACCAATGATTTCCAAGGCACCCTATATTAACACTAATGGCATGCCACGTACTGCAAAGAGTATATGGCAAGCCATCTACCCAACGTGGTACATGGCGGAGAGGCAGGGATTCGAACCCTGGGTACCTTTCGGCACAACGGTTTTCGAGACCGCCCCGTTCGACCACTCCGGCACCTCTCGTATCATCAGTTTATCTGCGCATCTCAAAAAATTTCTTTAATATCCCCGCACATTGTTCTTCAAGAACACCTGAAACCACCCGTACCTGATGATTCAGACCAGGATCATGAAGAATCTGATGGCAGCTGTTAACCGCGCCAAACCTGTCGTCTCTGCATCCATATACTAACCGTCCCAGCCGTGCATTGATCATAGCGCCTGCACACATGACACACGGCTCCTTTGTAACATAAAGTGTTGCTTCATATAACCGCCAGTCTCCAGTTTTTATGGACCCTTCCCTGACAACGAGCAGCTCGGCATGAGAAGTGGGATCGCCTGTTGTTTCCTTGTTATTATGAGAGGAGGCAATGACCTGCCCATCTATCACAAGGACAGCGCCAACAGGTACTTCTCCTTTATCAAAAGCAGATACAGCCTCCTTCATTGCAAACTGCATAAATAATTCATCACTATTCATCGTTACCCGAAGGTTCTGGAAAACAGACAGGACAGTACAGTTCTCCGTAATCAAGACTGCAGATATGCCCGCACTCAGCGCAGCATTCGCACTTGTCCAGAGGTTTTTCACATATCTCACATATTTTGGTCTTGCCTTTCATAAATTTAAATAATTCCGGGGATTAATTAGCTTAACGCAGCACATGATTTCAAGGCAAGCTGCAGTATATCATAAATAATTCTGACATGATGCATGAGCACAGGTTTGGAAATGTACATAACTATACAACTTGACTATTAATTGTGTTAAAATGTAGCAAATTTGTAATAAAGGAGTATCTTGTTGGGCAAGACCGTTGCGGTCAGTTTTGAAGGTAACAGCGTAAAAGTACTTCACTCTTCTCTCAAGGGGAAAGCTCTCTCCATCAGTAAAACCGAAGTAATTCCTGAAAGCAGATTCGATGATTATTTAAGCACGTCCAAAGCATCAGAATATATTGTATCTTACAATTTCATCGAGTCAGTCCATGACATGATTACTGTGCCCCCTGTGAAAGCAAAGTTTCTGGATAAAGTCATCGAATCAAAAATCAGAAAAGCCACAAACAGAAGGGACATTACATACATCACCTTTGAGATTGGCGAGCAGATTTCCGGCAATAAAAAGGAACTGGAAATCTATTATTTCGGGGTCAGCAATGAGGAACTGAAAAGTGTCATGGACAGGTTCCACAATTTTGGAAAGACTGTCAGAGCAATTTATCCTTCCCTGTTTTCAGCAGCATCACTTATCAGGCGCTCTTTCAGGCAGGATCCGGTTCTCGGAGCATTTAACACTGGAAATGAAATGGGGGTCTTTTTTCTGAAAAAAGGAGACATCCATTTTATCAGAAATTATGAATCAACAGAGTCTACGATGTCAGATTTTGATATTCAGAATATTAATATGACAATTAATTACTGCTTTCAAAACTTGCGGACAAATCCTTCCTCCGTGATTCTGCTTGGCGGATTGGCCAGTTCTTCAGAAATTACATCTGCGACAGTGGCGCCGCTCGCTTCATATTATAAGCCGGATGATATTAAGTGCAGCAACGATATATTTTCAGAGTTTCTTCTCCCTATCTCTTCAGTGTATACATCAAATGCCTCAAATATAATGGGCAGGGACTTTAAGAATGTCTTTGCGTTACGAAGCTATATGACCTATGCAGCCTCTCTTTTCATAGTCATTGCCGTTCTTATGTCTGGATTTACTTTATATAAAGGCAGCCGTGTGGCAGACAAAAGAGAAAGTATCAAAAAAGCATCATCATCACTGCATAATGTTGATAGGATATATGCCGAATACCAGGAGCGATCTGAAAAATTAGACAGATTAATGAAAATGGTCAACTACATGCATCAGACGTCGCCTGATCTGGCAGAACTCCTGCTGACGATAGGTAGTATAAGCAGCAGCAATGTAACTTTTCAATCAATTGAGGCAAAGATGAACAGAGACAATATGTTCATTGTTGTCATTAAAGGGACGTCCAGCGTTGACAGCTATTCATCCATGCAGGCCTCATTTGAAGAACTGATTGATGTCATCAAGGGTATAAAGAATGCTGAAGTTGCCAAAAGTGATCTGCACATCAGCAGCCAGTCTTTTTCATTGGAATTCAAATATAAGAAATCAGCATGAACTACTTTCAATACCTGCGAACTAAATTTCCGGTCTATATAATCACTGGGGTAGTTATGTCCCTTACTGTATTCATGGCTGTATCGTTACATCGATATGACAACCACCTGTTGAATGTCCTGACTGATATGCACACCATAGGACTGAATAAAAATAAAATTCAGGACAAGGTGGAGGAGATAGACTCAATTCTCAGCTATTTCAGGAATACATATCAGATAGATATCACTGATGTTAATTCGGAAATAATGATTCTTAAGACGCTTGACACATTGAAAGACCAGATGCCTGCAGCAAGAATAACAGCAACAAAATTTAACAGAAACATGGGCAACATATTTCTTCCTGTAGACATGCAGCTTAAAATTGAAAATTATAATATGCTCGTACATGCAGTGGATTACTTATACTCGTTCAGAATTCCGGATTATACAATCAAAAACCTTCTTGTATCAGAGGGGACTCCCGGAGAAATTGTTTTGAGTGTGAACGGGGTTTTGTCAATGCCTGCACTGGAGTAGGAAATTGCCATATGAATAATAAGACAAAAACACTACTGCTCCTGCCGCTGGTTCTTCTATTATTGTGCGTGATTGCTGCCAAATCAATCCCTTTTAAACATAGCCTGTCAGAGACCGAGAGCCAGATACTCGATTTTGTCTCTTCTGATCTGAAAATCCATGATAAAACAAAAACAAGAAAAGTGAAGCATATGAAGGGACCTTTTAATTTCACAACGGCCCCCAAACATATACCAAAAGCTAAAGTTTCATATATAGACTATAATGAAAACATCTTGTCCCTTATTGTTGTCGGTGACAGCGACCGGATGGCAATCATAAACGGACAGGTCGTAAAAGAAGGAGACAGCCTGAAGGGTATGAAAATACAGAAAATTGAGCCCAAGAGGGTGTTAGTAAAAAACAAAACTGCTAAATGGTTATATCTGGAGAAAACACAATGATCACGATGCAACACCATTACCGGCTTTATATACCGCTTCTGATAACACTGCTTATGTTTGTATCATGTACCCTTAACCAGCTTGCGCCTGTTGCCAAGGAAACAGAGGATTTCATTGAGAAAGAGGCCCATGCTGACGACCGGTTCCGTACCATCATGCAGCCACAGACAACCGAACCTGAAATCCCTGAATTTGTACCGGTTAAGGAGGAAAGTTCACCCCTTACTACGAAGAAGGTTTCGGTTGCTGCCAGAAACACACCCCTGAGAGATGTACTGTTTACGGTTGCCCGGACAGCAAACCTTAATCTTGTCATGCAGCAGGGAGTTGATCCCGAGTTGCCGGTGACCATGACATTCAATAATATCAGCGTTGCGAATGCGTTAGATCTGATTTTCGATTCAGCTGATTATTTCTATACGATAAAAGAGAACGTCCTGATAGTGAGAGCAATGGACACCCAAATCTTTGAATTCGGGCAGCCAAGTGTTATTCAGGACTTTAAACTGGCTGTTGGAGGAGATATTCTCAGCGGTACGTCCTCCTCAGGCGGAGCAAAAACCGCTTTAAGCGGAGACCTTTCGATTAATACAAAAGCAGATGAAAAATCCTTCCAGTTCTGGGACGGCATGGAAGCTTCTCTTGCAACGCTTCTCTCGATTGACACTGAAGGTAAGGATGCAGGTGAGGATGAAACCCGGGCCAGTTTTACCATAAACAGAATATCAGGCACTATTATGGTAACCGCTGCAAAAAATGAGATGCAGAAAGCAAGTGACTTTATCGCCAATGTATCAAAGGTATTGAACAGGCAGGTGTATATCGAGGCCCGCATAATAGAGGTCCAGCTTTCTGAAGGGCTGAAGTATGGTATTGACTGGACAAATGTAGTGAACGACCTGGCAGGCGCAGATGTGACCCATGGTACAGACTTTTTTTCCAATGTGGTGAGTGACGATGGCCCGAACTACATGATATTCAACATTGATGGAGATGATGATTTCGATTTCCTCCTAAGGGCGCTTCAGGACCGGGGGGATGTGAAAACCCTTTCCAATCCCAGAGTGAGCATCATGAACGGACAGACGTCAATGCTGAGCGTCGGGCGCAACACAAGTTTTATCTCAAGCGTTGAAACCACGATTACATCATCCGAGGGATCGGATCCTATCATTACTTTTACGGTTTCTACAAACAGTATTCTTTCAGGTGTACTTTTCGGCCTGGTACCTTATATTAACAGTGAAGGTGAAATCACCCTGACAATCACTCCCATCATTACCAATCTCGTTAATCTGGAAACAAAGGAAATCGGAGCTAACGATTCTAGCACCTTACCTGCAATAGAGTTAAAACTGCCGACAGTGGACCTGAGGGAAATGACAACCACTGTCAAGGTCCAGGACGGACAGATGATCATCATAGGCGGTTTGATAGACAAAAAGGAAATTGTGCGAGAAAAAAGGGTCCCCCTGCTCGGCGACATCCCATTGCTGGGTCATGCGTTCAGAAGTGTCGACAGGTTTGAAGAAAAAACCGAGCTGGTCATTGTTCTTATGCCAAGAATATTAGGTTGAAAAAAACAGGTTGTCCGGGTCATCCATGCCGGCTTTTATATCGGGAGTGCAAGCTGAAAAAAAACTATGAAGTTAGGTGAAGTGTTAATAAATAAGGGTCTGCTCACTGATGACAGGCTCAGGCTTGCACTTGCCCATCAGAAAATAACAGGCACGTTAATTGGTGAAGCCCTGGTTAAGCTGGGGTTTGTATCATCGAATGAAATAGCACGGACCCTTGCTGAACAGGCAGGCATCCCTTTTGTTGATCTGACCGAGCATTCTGTGGCTGAGGAGGCTATCCGTTTAATCCCCAAGGAGGTTGCAGAGAAGAACGGCTTTATTCCTCTCCGCTTGAGTGAGAACCATGTTGAAATTGGAATCACAAATCCCTCAAATATTCGGGCCATAGATACCGTTTCAAGGCTTACCGGCAAGCAGTCAAAAGTTTTTATCATTGATAATGTTGGTTTTCATGAAACTCTGGAACGGGTGTATTTCTTTCTTCAAAACCCGATTCAGCAGCGCATCAATGACGCCATAGATGAAATCAGGAACTCCCCGGTATTGCCTGCGCCTACGGTAGCTGCACTGTCCGAAAATCTGATTATGGAAGGGATCAGGAGAAAGGCAACTGATGTACATATCAGCCCGGCATCTGACACCGTAAATGTTTTCTACAGAGTAGACGGTGTACTGCAATACGGTTTTTGTATCCCCAGGAGTGCCCACAGCGGAATTGTTTCAAGGATCAAGGTCCAGTCAATGCTGGACATCTCGGAACAGAGGCTGCCACAGGACGGATCTTATTCACTTACCTTTCTTAATACAAAGTATGAAATGCGTGTTTCCACTACCCCCACAATTTATGGCGAAAATATAGTTATACGGGTCCTGGCCGGAACAGGACAGCTGCTGAATATAGACAGCCTGGGATTTGATCCGGGTAACACTGCAAGGCTCAGGACAATATTCAAGAAACCTCACGGAATAATTCTCATTACCGGACCTACCGGAAGCGGTAAAACCACAACTCTGTATGCAGCATTAAGAGAGGTCAACCTCATTGAAAGAAATGTCCTGACTGTTGAAGACCCTGTTGAATATAAACTCAGTTTTGTAAAACAGACCTCGGTCAACCTTAAGACCGGATATGATTTTGCACGTGCAGGAAAAACATTCATGAGACAGGACCCGGACGTTATGCTACTGGGTGAAATTAGAGATGAAGAAACTGCAAAGATTGCGGTAAGGGCATCCATAACAGGTCACCTTGTGCTGTCTACGCTTCATACAAACAATGCTGTTACGTCTGTTCCCAGGCTGCTTGATTTCAATATAGACAGATTTATGCTTTCCTCCTCTTTGCTGGCTGTAGTTGCACAGAGGCTGATCCGGAAACTCTGCACTGAATGCATGGAAGAGCATCCTGTGACCGAAGAGGAGTTACATCTGCTGGAGTTGACGGAAGATGACAGAAAATATTTAGGATCAGAGGAACTGAAATCAGCATTCCGTGCAAAAGGGTGTGATACCTGCAACTTCACAGGATATATGGGCAGGACCGTGGTAGGAGAAATAATGGTCATAAATGATGAGATCAAAGAGATGATATCTGAAGGTGCGTCACTTATCAGGCTTCAGGAAGCTGCCCTGCTGAACGGAATGATCCCGTTAAAAATATCAGGCATCAGAAAAGTAATTGAACATATTACTAGTATTGATGAAGTAACGAGGCTTATAGATTAATGCCTTTCTTTATATATAAGGCTATTGATGATAATGGTGAGATAGTCAAGGGGCAGATCGAGGGAGGTGATCTTGACCTGGTTTACAATAACATCTCTTCTGCAGGCCTGCATATTCTTAATATCCAGCAATCCAGCCGACTCAGCAGCTTATATTTAAAAAAATCTCAGGTCTGGGGTATAAAAGGCAAAGACATCATTGAATTCGCCCGTAACCTCTCGGTCATGCTCAGGTCCGGACTTCCTCTTATAACATCAATTTCCGACATCGCAGACACCGTGGACAATAAAAAGTTCAGGTCCAAGCTGCTTGACATCAAAAGCTCCATAGAGATTGGATCAGGTTTTTCCGTTGCATTGTCCCAGCACCCAAACCTTTTTCCGGAGATTTTCATTAATCTGATAGCGGTTGGTGAGGAAACAGGAAGGCTTGATGAAAGCCTGTCAGACATAGCAATCCATCTGCAGCGGATGGAAGACCTCAGGAGCGCCATAGTCAGGGCATTGATATATCCGGTTTTTGCACTGGTAGGGACCACAGGCGCTCTCCTGTTCTGGCTGATTTATGTACTCCCAAAGATCAGCGGTCTTTTTACTTCAATGGATATTAATCTGCCGCCCATTACGCAGGCTCTTATCGGGGCCAGCGATTTCAGCCGCACACACTGGTATGTTTTTATAATTTTTCCGGTTATGTTTTACATAATGTACAAACTGCTTGCCCGGCATCCCAGAACAAAGTATTATGTTGACGCCATCAAACTGAAACTGCCTGTAATACAACTTGTTCTTCACAATAAACTGCTTGCATTATTTTCTGAACAGCTCAGAATTCTCGTTAACGCAGGTGTGACAATTGATCGTGCCTTTGATATCATGATAGAGGTTGTCGATAACGATGTATTCAAGCGGGCCATGATAGACTCCCGTGACAATATCATGCTTGGCAGCAAAATCAGTGACGCTCTCAATAAACACAATACTCTGTTCCCGAAAATGGTGGCAAGAATGATATCAATTGGAGAAACAACGGGTAATCTGAATGAACAGCTTGATAACCTTTCCAGGTATTTTCTGGACAAACTTGACGATATCTCAGAAAAAATGGGCAAGCTGATCGAGCCTCTTATCATAGTTATAATCGGGGGCATGTTTGTGGTCATTATTCTCGGGATTTTATCGCCCATTTATGACCTTATATCAGGGATTACAGGATAGCTTATGGATTTCTTACATTTCTTCGGTCTGAAAGAGGACCCCTTCAAATTAACTCCTGATCCTGCTTACTATTATCCTTCTGCCAGCCACAATGAGGGTCTGCTTCTTATGGATTATGCTATAGACCAGAAAGAGGGCTTTCTCCTGGTTATCGGAGATCCCGGAACCGGCAAGACCACCCTTTTAAAGGTCTTTCTGGAAAAATGGAATGACCAGGCAGAAATAGCAATTGTCCTTACACCACGGCTTTCCCCGGAAGAGTTTCTGGTATCTGTTGCTGAAGACCTGCATATAAGCCTGGATAACAAAAATAAAAATGAAATTATCCGGGCCCTGAGAGACTTCATGACAGCTAAGTCTTTGGACGGAAAAAGGGTAATTATTATAGTGGATGAAGCCCAGAACCTTCCTGATGAAACCCTGGAAGAATTACGGCTTCTTTCAAACCTGGAAACAGACAAGGACAAACTCCTGCAGATAATCCTTATCGGACAGCCCGAACTTGAAACAAAGCTGACAGGCGAAAGTCTGAGGCAGCTAAATCAGCGGATCTCTACCAGGGTCCATCTGCAGCATTTCAGTCCGGATGAAACACTTGATTATATAAATTATCGTGTTATTAAGGCGGGCAGGAAAAATCTTCAGATCCATAAAAAGGTAAACAGACTCACGTTCAGGGCTACGAACGGCGTGCCCCGTCTCATTAACATGTTAATATCAAGGGCATTGATGGCCGCTTTTCTTGAAGAAAGTAATATGATCCACCCGAGACACATAGAGCATGCAGTTTCAAGTCTTAAACACAGTGATATAAAAGTGCGGAAACCGTTCGGTATTGTCCCATTATCGGCAGGAATTGCTGCCATGCTGTTAATTGCCTGTTCATTGTATTTTATGTATGCACGTACATCTGATACTCCCCTCTTCAATCAATCATCATCATCATCCTCCTCAACTTCAGACAAACAACATGTACCCGGGGCAGAGACTGATATTGCAAAGAATCTCAATAGCATTGATCCTCCTGTACCGGCATTTAAGCTCTTAAACGTTAATGTTGATGTTGCTATTGTCAGGTTCAGTCCCTCGGCTGATGCCGGCAAGGCTGGCTGGACTTTAAAAGGCAACCAGCTGGTCGTTTTAAAAGAAACCGTGGATGAACGGCAGGTGCGGTGGTACCAGATACTGTTTCAGGGTGACAAAAGGTGGATATCTGAAGAGGTCGTCAGTATGGCAGGTATGGAAAATGATATGAAACCGGTAATACATGAAACTGAAGACACGATACATGGTCCTGGGAATGATAAAGTAATCACTAATCCAATTACTGAACCTGCAGAAACATCTCTACCTGAAGACAGCAAAAAGGAGGTTGAGTTCAGTTCCCGTCAGCTCTCATCTATTGAGTAACATCTGTTGCAGGTAATGTCTGCCTTACATCCTCAGACTCGATAATCTCATTCTGCAATATCATTATTTTCTGCCTTATCTGTCGCTTTTTATTTTGCTCAAGAGATTCCCTTAATGCAGCACTCCTGTAAAGTTTAATTGCCTCTTTTTTTCTGCCCTGCTTTTCATACGTCCTTGCCAAACCCAGACTGCCGGATATATCACCCAGTTTGATCAGTTTTGAATAAAAATCCGCAGCTCCGGCATAATTCTGCTTTTTCTCATGCATAAGAGCAAGGTTGAATATCGCCTGTTTATTGTCCGGCTCAAGTGAAAAAGCTCGGTCCAGGTAATATTCAGCAGCGCTGGCATTCCCGGATTTCGCATTGGCTATACCCAGATTTATCAGGGCCGGCGTATAATCCACATCCTGTTCTTCTGCCATGAGAGCAAATTGTATGGACTCCTGCACAAATCCAAGTTTTAAATATGTGTATGCTATGCTGTTTAATACCATAACATTTTTATTATCGATCTGAAGCGCCTCTTTATAGGTGCCAAGTGCAGACGAATAATCCTGTCGCATCTCAAATTCCCGGGCCTTGTACAAAAGTGCATCTCTTGCCGCAGCATCAATCGTTTTCGTTTCTTTAACAGCTGCAACAGGAGCTGATTTTTCTGTTTTTCCGGCTGACGTCATTGGTGCAGGTTCTGATGCAGTTAAATGTGGTTTTTGTTTTTTGGTCAGTCTTTTTTTCGTTTTAACATTAACGGGATCGGCTGGTGTGACTGCTTTTTTCTGTATTTCAATTTGAGCTGCAATTCTGCTATTGTTGTCCTTTCCCTGACCGCTCTGATTACCGGAGAGTTGATAATCATTGGCAGCATGCTGCTGAGGAGTAATGCCTGTGTCAGACGTGTCCGAAACAGTGTTCACTAAATAGACGATGACAAACCCTGTCAGAACACATAGAAAAAACAGTCCGGATAACACAATAAATTTTTTTCTGGTTGCTGATTTAGATGCAGCTGAGTTGACAATATTCTGCAGGTTTGGCGGTACTTCTCTTGTGGGCTGGGGCTGTTTTATTTTTGAGAGCAGATCTGCAAGCAGGCTCATTTTGTCCCTGTAATTAAAATATTTCCGGCAGCTTCCTGCCGACAAAAAAATGGATTATTCATATCGCCTTCAATTATACAAACATTATCTGCGAATAAGAAAGTATTTATTTGTCTGCTTGCATCTTACATTACAAATCCGGTATTCTTTTCTCTGTAATGTCCACATTGTCACCTGAAGAACAGCTAAAAGTAATAAAGCGCGGGACTGTTGAAATTATCCCTGAAAAAGAGCTGCTGATTAAACTCGAAAAATTCATTAAAAATACATCTGCTTTAAAAATCAAGGTCGGATTTGACCCTACCGCCCCTGACATTCATCTCGGACATACTGTGCTGCTGGAAAAAATGCGTCAGCTCCAGGACCTCGGTCATGAGATAATACTCATTATCGGCGATCTCACCGCTATGATTGGTGATCCGACCGGCAGATCAGAAATAAGAAAACCTTTGACAAGAGATAACGTACTTAAAAATGCGGAGACATACAAGCAGCAGGTGTTTAAAATCCTGGATGAGAAGAAAACTGTTGTCAGATGTAACAGTGAATGGCTCGAGCAAATGACTTCCATGGAAATCATAAGGCTGCAGGCAAAACAGACTGTGGCCCGCATGCTGGAACGGGAAGATTTCAAGCAGAGATTTAAAAACCAGAATCCGATCGGTATT
Source organism: Thermodesulfovibrionia bacterium (assembly GCA_945788685.1). Classification (GTDB taxonomy): domain Bacteria; phylum Nitrospirota; class Thermodesulfovibrionia; order UBA6902; family UBA6902; genus CALZJD01. Next base: position 13,089 of record CALZMZ010000052.1, read on the forward strand.
CACGAATTTATCTATCCCCTGCTGCAGGGTCATGACTCTGTTGTACTGGAATCTGACATAGAAATTGGAGGCACTGATCAGCGATTTAATCTTCTCATGGGAAGAGAACTGCAGCAGGATGCTGGACAGGAGCCGCAGGTGATTGTGATATTGCCATTGCTTGAAGGGACTGACGGCGTTAAGAAAATGTCAAAAAGCCTGGGTAACTATATTGGTATCTCAGAACCTGCAAAGGAAATATTCGGAAAGATCATGTCTATTAGTGATGAGCTCATGATCAAATACTATGAACTCCTGAGCCATATCAGCCTTCATGAACTGAACGCCCTGAAACAGGGGATGAAAGATGGATCAGTCCATCCCAAAAAAGCTAAAGAAAACCTGGCACTCGAGATTTCCGGAAGGTACTGGGACAAAGACGCGGCCTTACAGGCCAGGGAAGAGTTTGAGACCATCTTCAAAGACAAGGGTATTCCTGATGATATACCTGTGTTCCCGGTTGATAAAAAGGCAGAGATCTGGCTTCCCGGGATAATGAAAGAATCAGGCCTTGCCAATAGCACTGGAGAAGCAATGCGTCTTATTAAGCAGGGCGGTGTAAGCGTCAATAATGAGAGATGGACAGACCCTGATAAAAAACTTGCTGCAGGGCCGGCATATCTTTTAAAAGTTGGCAAGAGAAGATTTCTAAAGCTTCAGTAGTACTGCTAACACCTATACACCAAGTAAATCACGGATACACATCAGAAGTTCCGGGGATTCAGACTGCTGGCAGTAGAAGAATATACTTCCTGAAAAGGCGAGTAAAGAAATAACCAGTAGAATGAGCGGGCCTGTTAATGCTTTCTGTTTTTTCTCCAGGTCAATATGAAGAGGGGTTTGACTATCCTGTTCCTGCGTTACATTATTTCTTTTAAATGTCATTACAGAAGGCTTTACATCTGTCTGCTGCTGGACCGGTGCAGGGGGTTCTTCAACAGGCACTTCCTTTTCTGAAGGCTGCTCCGCCTGTTTTGACTTCAGAGAAACAATATAGTGAAAGACATCGGTGACCATGCCGATTTTCTGTGTTGCTTCATATACATCATGGGCATCAATAAACTGTTTTTGTTTATCGAATGCTACCTGCAGGGTCCTGTCACATAATGTGTTGATCATCCGGGGAGTTCCTGATGGTTTAAAAGCAATGGATATTGCTTTCCAGCCTGTTTGAGTAAATATATCGGGATGGCCGCCTGCTATCTGCATGCGATGTGATATATACTGCTGTATCCCCTCTGCATCCAGCTTGCCTAATATCTCCAGGGCTGCAATGCGCTGCTTGAAGGGCTCCATTTCCGGTTTATTAATCGTATCCATTATCTCTTCCTGTCCCAGAAGCAGTATCTGGATAAGTTTGTCAGATCCCTCTTCAAGATTATTCAGCAGTCGAATCCCGTTAAAGGTGTCCTCAGACATCAGGTGTGATTCATCGATTATGATCATGCATTTAGTACCATCAGAAAGGGTTTGTATGAGTGCCTCCCTGATATCGCGGATAACAAATGTTCTTTCCGATGAAGAAAGCTGAATGCCAAGTTCCTGTGCAAGAAACAGAAATAGGTCCATGCTGTTTGCCGGTGGCTCTGCTATCCAGACAAGCTTGAGGGTATTGGCAAAGTCAGCCTTGATCATCTGGCTGAGTGTTGTCTTGCCTGAACCGATTGTTCCGGTAACTACCATCAACCCCCTGCCGGCCTTCAATGAATCTGTTATATGGATACGGACATTGTGATAATCTCCCTGATCAAAAAAGAAGGCCGGATCAGGCACATTTTCAAAGGGCAGTTTATTTTTTTTGCCCTGCCCTCAGGAGTATCATTTAATGCTATCGGACGAACGTCGCCATATCCTATGACAGATATACGATCACTGGATATGCCATTTTCAACCAGTATGCGGGCAATGGCCTGTGCCCGCAGTAAGGAAAGATTCCTGTTGTCCTTGTATAATTCTTCTGCGGCAGGTTTAATGGGTATATTATCAGTGTGTCCTTCAATTACTATTTGATGATCAGGAGATGCTGCAAGGGCCTTAACGAGATCATTCATAGAACTGGTAAATCTTTCACTAACAACGACCTGACCGGAGAGGAAAGTCCCCCCGCCAAGCACTGCAATAACTTTTTCCTGATTATCGATGTCCTGACTCTGGACAGCTGCTACAGGTTTGGTATCATGCTCAGCTAGCTTCTTCTTAAGTTCTGTAATTTCAGCCTGTAGTTTTTCAACCTGAATTTTACGGGCATTTTGCTCCATCTGCAGTTTTTCAATCTGAGGATCACTGGCAGGCTGTTCCTTTATGAACTGATCTGAATTGTCCTTAGGAGCAGGCGAAAGGGTCTGTGGTTCCGATTGCTGCTGATTATTTTTATAACTGAAGTCATAACCGGGTATCTCCAGGGCCCTGTAAGTTATGAGGCCGGATAAAATAAAAATAATAATAGAAAGAACAATTATAAATAGTCGCATAATATATTATTAGTTACAATGTAATTCAATCTTAGGCTATCATAAAAGATTTACTGATGTATTTCAATCAGTTCAAAGAAGGTTTCCATGTTCAAATGATCAAATGTCCGATTGTTCCATCGTTTGAACACTTGAACGTTTGAATTTTCAGCCTTGCATTACTCGCGGCCAAAGTCATCATCATAGCGAACGATATCATCTTCCTCAAGATAATGGCCCATCTGCACTTCAATGATATGGAGAGGAATCCTGCCGGGGTTTTCAAGGCGGTGGCGGTTTGCCTTTGGTACAAAGGTAGACTCGTTTTCCTTCAGCATGATCACCTGGTCACCATTGGTTATTTTAGCCGTACCCTGGGCTACGATCCAGTGTTCACTTCTGTGATAATGCATCTGCAGAGAGAGTTTTGCTCCGGGATAGACCACAATCCTCTTAATCTTGCTCATGCTGTTTTCTTCAAGAATTGTATACGTACCCCATGGACGGTATACGGTCAGGTGTGATTTATATTCTTTTCTCCCCTGTTTTTTCAGGTCCTGTACAATGGCTTTTACATTCTTGCTCGTCTGAAGATCAGAGACAAATACCGTGTCAGGAGTTTCTACAATAACGATATTTTCAAGATCATTGGCAACAACAAGCCTGTTATCACCGCGGATAAAACAGCCTCGTGTATTTTGAAGTATGACATCACCTTCCGTGACATTGTCATCATCCTCTTTCGGGAGAAAATCATAGAGAGATTTCCATGAGCCGATATCGCTCCAGCCAAAATCAACCGGCAATACCACTCCCTTTTTCGTGTGCTCCATAATTGCATAGTCAATGGATTTGTCAGGCAGCTTCTGATATTCTTTCAGCGTCACTTGTCCTTTTGAAATCATTTTCTGCAGGCTTTTTAACATTTTCGGTTCATGAGTTTTAAATTCCTTTAGCAGAACAGATGCCTTGAAGGCAAACATTCCGCTGTTCCAGAAAAAATTGCCTGCTCTGAGATACTTCTTTGCTGTCTTCTCGTCCGGTTTTTCTACAAACCTTTTAATCGCAAGAGCACCGCTCTTTATTTTTTTAGCCCCTTCAATATATCCATACCCTGTTTCCGGATAGTCCGGTTTGATTCCGAATGTAACTATATAATTATCGTTGGCAAGATCAATGGCAGTTTTCAGGTTCCTTTGAAACTCTTCAACATTACTGATGACATGATCAGACGGGAATATGAGTACTGCTGCATCTTTTTCCTTAGAGAGTATTTCAAGAACCGCCAGTAAAATTGCTGGTGCAGTGTTGCGGCCGCATGGTTCGCTGAGTACCTTGCCTTCAGAGGAGATGTGCAGTTCTTCAAGGTGACGTCCTATTTCAAAAAAATGGTCTTCTCCGCAGACAATCCTCACATCATCCGGCTGCAGAACAGGCGACAGCCTCCTGATGGTATTCTGAATGAGTGAATCATCTCCAACGAGATTGACAAGCTGTTTCGGGAACAGCTCCCGTGAAATGGGCCACAGCCGGGACCCGGATCCTCCTGCAAGGATTACAGGATATACTTTCAGTTCTTTTTTTTCAGTTCTTTTTTTAGCGGGCATAGGGCAATTTCAGTATTTGTTCCACCGATGATTATAATGGTTTATAAAATACAAGGTCAATTATATACTCGGTTTGACTTAATAATGTCTTGAGATGAAAGTGAGATACAGGGAAGATACTATAATATAAAAACCTACCTCAGATTAATGCTGAAAGTCTTTCCAGCAGTCTTCATTCTCGATATTGGTTGCTATGATTCGGGAAATATCCCGCTCAGATGAATCTCCATCATGGCTCAGGTTTTCTAAAATATCCCGGGGCAGGTCAAACATGCACATTTTATCTTTCTTAATAAGCTGGAACCGGTAAGAGCGGGAACTGAAGAAATAGAATATACGGTAAATTATGATCGTATTGTCTATCTCCTTGATCTTCTTTTCAAGAATATTAAAGGAGGGGACATCTTTTTCATCCACAACCGGGTCGTCAGGATCATTTATAAGCTCATCCATAAAACCTCCTGCTTATCATTCCAGGGCAATTCTGAAACATTTCATATAATAAACAACATGTTCATCCCTGTTATCTACAGTATACCCTATCCCTGTTCATCTTTAAACAGCTCGCCGCTGACTCCGTTTTCCACATCATCCTTTTCAACTACGCGGGCCACGCTCACAACCTTATCATTTTCTGCAAGATCTATCAGCCTTACTCCCTGGGTGGCCCTTCCGATCAGGGAAATGCTCTTTGCCTTTGTACGTATTGTCTTGCCGCTGCTTGCAATGATGATTATCTCATCATCTTTTGTTACCTGAAGCACACTAACAACCTTACCGTTTTTGGGCGTGACTTTTATGGTAAATACCCCCTTGCCGCCCCTGCTTTGCGTCCGGTACTCCTGTGCTTTGGTCCTTTTGCCATACCCCTTTTCCGTCACGGTGAGAAGCGTGGTTTCATCATCAAGTATATCTACAGATACAACTTCATCGTCCTGTTTCAGTCTTATTCCGCGGACGCCCTTTGCAACACGTCCCATGGCCCTTGCATTACTTTCATTAAACCTGATGGATGAACCGCTCCGTGTACTCAGGTTGATGTCTTTCTTGCCATCAGTCAACCGCACCCCGATGAGTTCATCACCATCTTCCAGCTTGAT
>CALZMZ010000053.1 GCA_945788685.1 Thermodesulfovibrionia bacterium
CAACATAACCCCTGACCTTCTCAAGCCGCTTTCCCTTCAAACCCAGCTGATCCAGACTTCCGATCTTAACGTCGCTGCGGGATTTTAAAATCCTGTCGACCGTCACATGCCCTATTCCGGGTACCCGCAATAGCTCCTCCGGGTCTGCCCTGTTAATCCGTACAGGATAAAATTCAGGATGCATCTCTGCCCATACTTCCTTCGGGTCCTTATCAAGCCGAAGGTTGCCGTCCTGTCCAAGGGGAATTTCACTGCCGCTGAACCCATACTTGCGCAACAGAAAATCGGTCTGATAAAGACGGTGCTCTCTCATAAAGGGTTCTTCAAGTACTGTCAGAAACCGCTTCTCCCCGGGAATGTCAGGGTGGCCCAGCCCTTTCTGATACGCTGAGAAATAAATTCTCTGGAATTTCAGCCTCTCATAGAGACCCGTCATATACTTTATTATCTCTCCGTCCCTCTCATCAGATGCGCCTACTAAAAACTGGGTGGTGCACTTTACCCTTGCATGCCTCATGCCTCTGCCCGTAAGTCTGGACATCAGTTTCAAAGGATGAATAATGTCCTTCATATAATCTTTCCTGTCAGAGAGAAGATCAAAGTGCTCCTTTCCCGGGGTCTCAATATTAAGAGACACAGCGCTTGCAAGAGAGATCGATTCTGCTATCGCAGCATCAGATGCTCCCGGTATTACTTTGAGATGTATATACCCCCTGAAACCATATTTCTTCCTTAACGTTGCAGCTACAGAATTTATCTTTTCCATTGTATTGTCAGGAGTATGTATCACAGCAGAACTCAGAAACAGTCCGAAGACTATCTTCCTTCTGTAATATTCCATAAATACCCTGGCAACCTCTTCAGGATTGAGGGTACACCTCTTCACATTGGAATCAGATCGGAGAGGACAGTATTTACAGTCCTTTGAGCAGGCGTTTGAAAGAAGAGTCTTCAGCAGGACTGAAGAACCACCCTGGGGTAAAGAAACCGGGTAGAGCCACTTGCCGTCCATCCCCCGTGTGCGCCGGTCACCATTACCGGTTCCACATGCACAGGCCATATCATACTGGGAATCTTCAGAAAGGACTCTCAGTTTGTCAATCGGATCCATGGGAGATTATATCAGAAAGGCCTGATCTAATCATCAGGAAACAGCATGTATATGTTGAAGTTATCAATATTTCTGATTAAACCTGAATATATGCACTCTTCCCCTCTAATCAATACATTTCATGAAGTTCAATTCCTGTGATAATTCACGTATTGTTGTTTTTTGAAGCAGCCTGAATTTCGTTGATCATTTGATATTATCAAGTTTCTGAATAGCAATTTATTTAATAAGGCTATTAATTTATTTAAGTAGATAATTAAAAGAAATGGTGCTATGAATCTATTATAAACAGCTGGGCACCTGATAAAACTAAATCCGCTATAAAGCAGGGACAGAAATCGGCGGGGCCTAAAGAATGAAGATGGCTGAGCTGCAAAAGAAGGTAAATCCACTCAGAGAGGAGGTGAAGTATCATGAAGTATCTAACAATATTAACAGTATGCTTCTTTCTTGCAGGCATATCAGTGCTTACATTTGCTGATGATCCGGCACAGGTTAAGCAGCCTGAACAGATGATAGAGACTGAAGCAGCAGAGGAAGGTAAATTGATGCAAGAGGCAAGGGAGCTTCCAAGTACATTGATTACAGACGAAGAAGAGCAGTCCAGGATTATGAAAGAAGTCGACAAATTAAAAGAGGGATATGTGTATGATGAAGATCCTCATGACTGATTGCTCCTACTGTATCTGATTTTTGTAAAAGATCCTATAGACCGTGATGAGAGGGAGATTATCAGAATCTCCCTTTTCTTTTATGCAAAGGCATCGATAAATCTAAACCCGCTAAAATCTATAATTAATCGTCCGTTATGATAACCTGTATGAATGTTATACAGCCGTATATGGCGATTCTCGAACTGGGTATACGCAGTGTTTTCCTTAGCAATGAAATAATTAGTGCCGTTTATATTAATCATTGCGTTCTGTTTTATAACCACTATTACTCCTTCAACAGGTTGAAGAGATGTCATTGCCTGAGCGCCAGTTGTTAAATTCAATGTTGATAGAAAAATTATTAATATAAAAATGCCCAATCTGATTGTATTTCTCATCTTATTTCCTTATCCATGCGAATTATATAGAGCAATTCCCATACCAAATGTTAATAAAACCTTTAACTGCTGCTAATACTGCTGTTCATCTCTACCTGGTTTTTACGGCTGGAAAGAAAATATAATGTAGGGATTTTTTTGCGTGGCCTGATTACTGTTACAAATCAATAAGTTGTATTAATAGCCAGAAATAGGTAGTTGATAGGCATTAAAAATATTTGAAGATGACGAAGGTCACTTACGTTTAGTAAATACCTTATTCGTAATTGGATCAGAGAAAGTCTGTGTTACCAATACGTTACGTTACATACTGATATTATGCAATGAAACTTATTGTATAAATAGAATATATGCTCCCTTTTGAAGGATTTAAGTCAATGTATCCTGCATGTTACATTATAGTAATACTCTAAATAATCCAGGAGATGATGGAGGAGGCTATAAGATCAGAGTTACAGCATATCGTAACTTATGATAATAAATAATTAAATATGTTCATATGCAGTATTACAACTTAAGCTGAGATGATATTCGATAGTCCTACTTTCCAAACACAGTAAGCAGCACTACGAGAATAACAATGAGAGCAAAAATAGCAATAATGACATTTCGCGGTATCTTTTTAAATATCTTGTCGAGTGCCTTCAATAACTGATTCTGCTCCATATTAATATCTCCCGGTGTAAGTATCTCCCCCCTTTCAACATACCTGAAAAAAGTCTCTCCTATTTTTATCTCAGCACCTCTGGTGAGTATTGTTTCCTTAATCCTCTTTCCGTCTACAAACACCCCGTTTGCACTCTTCAGGTCTGTAATGGTTACCCAGTCATCTTTTTGGCGGACTACTTTAGCATGATGTCCGCGTGAAACCGTGGGGTCCTGCAGGATAATATCATTGTCCTCTGACCGCCCGATGATTAACTCATCTTTCAGCTGGAAACCTGAAGCGCAGATTTATCCATGCCCATCATAAGGGTACCGCCTTCACGTTCTGAGACTTCTTTAGATTCAGCAGCTTCCGCAGATGATTTGGCCCTGACATCTTTCCTACTGTCTGATTCCCTGTCCATGGGAACGACATTTTCTTCTTTGAGATCGTCTTTATTTCTATCAGCAGGCTCAGGGACGTTGAGCATTGTATTGTCTGCTCCTTCATCCTCACTATGGAGTTCCAGAGCAAGGAGACTGGTCCCGATCTTTATTTCATCACCAGGAGAGATGACCTGATCCTTATTTGTTTCTATTTTTTTGCCATTAACAAATACCCCGTTTGTACTGTTAAGGTCTGTAATGGTAAAACTGTCATCTTTATGGCGAACTGCTTTAGCATGATGCCCGCGTGAAACCTTGGGGTCTTTCAGGATAATATCATTGTCCTCTGATCGCCCGATGAATAACTCATCTTTAAGCAAAAACCCCTTGCCTGTATCATCTCCTGAGGAAATAACCAGTTTTGAAACCTGAACTGCAGATGTATCCATGCCCTTCATAAGGGTTCCGTTCTCACGTTCTGAGATTTCTTCAGAATCATCAGATTCCGCATCTGTTTTGGCTATGGTATTCTTCCTTCTGTCTGTCTCTTTCTCCATGTGAAGGACGTTTGTTTCTGTGAGTTCTTCTTCATTTCTATCAGCAGGCTCAGGGGCAATAAGCATTGTATTTTCTGCTCCTTCATCCTCACCATGGAGTTCCAGCACAAAGAGACAGGTCCCTATCTTTATTTCATCACCAGGGTAGACAATCTGACCTCTTTTTGTAGATATTTTCAGACCATTAACAAATACACCGTTTGTACTCTCCAAATCCCTGACATATACGTTGTTTTGTCGCATCAATATTTTGGCGTGGTTCAAAGATACGCCCGGGTCGCCCAGCACTATCGTATTACCTTCCCCCCTGCCAATTGTTATTGGCCTGTTCGTGACAGAAAACTCCATTTCTTTTCCGCTGTCACCTTTGCGGAGAAGTGTAAACCTTGCTGCTTCGATTATCCCCGGCATAAACATTGTATTATCAATGTCTTTATCCTGATTATATTCCTCAAGAGAAAAGCGATACATCCCGATCTTAATTTCATCACCGGGAGAAATAACCCGACCTTTTTCTATTGATATTTTTTCACCATTAACAAACACCCCGTTTGTACTCTCCAAATCACGAATATAAACCTTGCCCTTCCTCATGATTATTTTTGCGTGGTTTAAAGATACGCTGGAGTCTTTAAGCAGGTGTGTACTTCCTTCTCCTCTGCCTAACACTATGGGTTTCGTAGTGACAGAGATGTCCATCATGGTCGAGCTATCCCCTTCTGATACGAGTCGAAACATTGATTTTTCCCTCTACCTGTCTGTTTATAAACTGCGAGAAACAATATATCCAGAAGAACGCATAAGAAACTTTTTCGCCCTGACAACTTTCAGTCTCTTTGCGGAAGCAAGCACTGTGTGCTCTGCTGTGGATTCAGATGGTACTTCAGGGCAAATGAATTTCACAGGAATATTGCTGATTTCAATAATATCCTGATCATGCAGGAGGGTCTTTTTTACCTGGGCATTGTTGCATTTTGTACCATTTCGACTATCCAGGTCTATGAGCTCAACCCTCCCTTTTTTTAAAATGATTTTCACATGGTACCGGGAAATACTCCTGTCATTAACCATTATATCATTTCCCATTACCCTGCCTATGGTAATTTCATCCTGATTAAATTCAAAGGTTTTAGAATTACCGGGTTCGCTCTCTATAACAAGTGTACATTTCATGGCAATTTCCTAATCAATATGATAACTTCAAATTTTACATTAACAGATGGAGATATATTTATACAGATGAAAATTCCCTGTAAAGAAAAATTCAATGCTGTTCCTGCGTAACAGACATAACCTGAAGTTAATTTTATCTCCTTATCAGCTGCCAATCTCTCAGAAACTCTTCGGTCCTTATTTTTTTCTTTAAGTGATAATAGTGTGTTTTCCATGCGTATTGAGTCAGTCATCATTTCATCCGCCTTTTGTGTTAAACAGTACGATTCCGTGTTCATCTAAACCAGCTTTTCTACTACTTGCATCCATAATTCATAAATTCCAGCATATTTACATAAAGCCAGCAGCGAAGCAACTATCAATATCTCGCTAATTGTCCTTAAGATTCCGTTATATAGCTTCCGTCCAAGCAATCTGATTTTAGTATTGCTGACAGTTATATCATTGTTATTTGTTACATCTTTCTTTTTATTCCCTCGCGATACAAAATATGTCTCATTAAACTGTAGATAATACTCATTAGTTAAATTTGTTTCCATTTTCGTTCCCCCATCATTTTGTGTTAAAGCTTTATTGTTAATTTTCATGGTTTCCAGCATCATACTTTTCATAAAAGCAATTCCCTTGCCAACCGTTAACTCATTAATTTATTTAGATAAATTCAGCTTCTGAGATCATCCTGCACTACTGAAATTCAGTACCTGAAAGTTGTTATCGGTATGTGATTGAAATTATTAATAAGAGGCCCGGAAAGAGTATGTAATTGATATTGACTGAAAGATTCAGGCGTTTCTGGAAGAAAACAGGAAATAGATAAAGGCTATTAACTATACACTGCTGGATAAGGGGATTGGATATTTCACAAATGGTTCAGAAAATAATTGGCAGTTCTATCTGCCGGCTTCAACCAAATAGGACAGCTTTGTTTCATCTTTGCTGATTTTGATTGTATCCCTGTCAAAACCGGCATCTGTCATCAGGACCCTGATATTGTCTTCAGGCCGGTAATTCAGTTTCCAGTCAGCAAGGTACTCCATCCACACTTTGAAGGGGTTCTCTTCAATTGAATTGGCAAAGAAAAGCCTGCCTCCTTTATTGAGAAGGTTCTTAATGGTCTGTTTCAGAAAAAATGCTACATGCCTGTCAGACATATGGTCAAACATGCCGCCTGTGACTATAAGGTCAAATGGCCCCAGCCTTTCCACTTTTCTCACTGCCTGTATGATGTTACCCGGGATCACATGGAGGTGCTTAAGGTTTTCAAGCCTTTTTCCTGATAATGCAAGGGCGTCATTATCAATGTCATTGATGATCAATTCAAAATCAACTTTACCAATATATGCAGCTATGCTCATGATGTCCCTGCAGCCCCCGCACCCTACAGAAAGGATTTTAAGATTATCTCCGCCATTCAGCAGTGTACTGAGCAGAATCTCTGACTGGTGGTGCAGTTTGTTTCTGTGCTGCTGGGCAATGGCTGAGTTCAGCGCGTACTCTTCAATATAATATTCGACTGTGCCGTAAACCGATTTATTGTCCATGTCACAGATATATTCCACGGTCTCATAATCTCCGGGATACTTTCTCGGCCATTCCTGCAGGCGTTTGACAAAGACTGATCTGCTGTGGATATCTCTGGCAGGTTTTATAATCTCTTCTATTTCTATACGGGACATTCCGTTCTTTTCAGCTTCCAGGATTGAAAAGCAGAGTTCATGCATGGAAGAAACAACTTTATGGAAAAGCTGATGACTGCCATCGGTTATGAGCTCTTCCAGGGCTGTAAAACTTTCAACACTTCTTTGAAGTTTGTTCATGGGTAATAATTCAATAATAAAATAGATTTAATCTGCCCAAAGATAGTGCGTACGGAAATAGTTGGTTTCTTTCCATAAACCCTGCTCGTCCACAAGTCATTCCGGTAGTCATTAAGCCGGTCGGAGCGACCCTTAGCGGAGACCCGCACCGGGACTCGCATCGAGAATCCCGTCTTTGCTCTATTTCCTGGATGCCCGATTATTAACTTCAGGCATGACACAAACATGGAAACAGAAGTTTATATACGAATACCAATTAGATTTATCTTTCAAAAGAAATAGCTTACAGAAATCCGGTTAAGTAGAGGTGATATTATATAATTTCTGAAAGAGAATGTGAATACAATTTTATATTTGTATGCCGTTTAATCAAAACAGTGAAGATGTACCGGCCGAAAAGGCTATGCAACGATCATAATGCAGAATATAACAGTTATTGCCAGCATTAAGACTGTATAACAGATACCGCGAATGCGGTTTCTGCGGGTGTTCTCCTGTCTAGTGATATTAAATTCTTCCGGATTAAGCATTCCCTGGACTTCCAGGGCAAATACCTTCCTTGTAAAATGTCTGACCCAGTGGGGAACAATTGATTCCTTCAAATAAGAGGAAAAAATATGTTCCATCGATCGCTCATCAAGATCATATCCAAACCATTGGGCATAGGCTATCTGAAAACATCTGAACTCAGAAATCTGAAGAAGAGAAGCTGAAGCTGCTATTGAAAGAATATCACTGCAACTATCATCTTTCTTTCCATTAAGAATCTCATCAATGCTGGATTTAATACGTTCGCCAAGCTCCTTAAGGTCGGCATCGGTGTGTGACAACTTCATTGTAAAAAACTCCTAAAATAAGTAGTGCATATCTATGATGCTCCTGTATATTCTATCGGAATATTCAGGCACTGACTGAAACCGGTTTTAATCATTGTCGGGATTACCTGAAAAACCAGGAACTTGCATTCAATGTTATAATATGTTCTTTGAAATTCCGTCTTATATAATTTCATCATATCAAATACACAGAATTTATCAAGGAGGTAAAATTGAAAAAAAATGCATATGTTATAATCCCTTTTCAGGTTAAGGAAGATAAGCTTGATGAAGCCAAGCAGATTATAAATGAAATGATTATCAATGTCAGGGAGAAGGAGCCGGGAGTGCTTCTCTATCAATCTCTTCAATTAAAAAAAGACCCTACAAGTTTTATTCATTACATAGTTTTTGCTGATGATGATGCCCATCTGAAACACCGCAGTGCTCCATATGTACTGGATTTTGTAAATAAACTGTATAAGTTTTGTCCGACAGAACCCTTCCCTCTTTTTTATGATAATTTTGAGTCCTGCGGTCTCATGCAGGACCAGCTGGAGAATAAATAGAAGTGATGGAAGAGTTTCTTAACAAACTGCCGTGGGGAATTATTGTAATTCTATGCCTCACTCTGGGACTGGCCCCATACAAACCACCACACATCGTTGAGAAAATCACTATGCTTGTGCAGGGCAAACTTGTTCGTCCGATCGACTGGTTTGACCTGGTTTTCCATAGCATCCCCTGGATATTGCTTGTAATGAAACTGGTATTTGGAAGAAAAGGATAACGTCAAACGTTCTGCGTTAATCGTCGTTCGTAATTCGCTATTCGTGATTCGTTATTAGACGTCTGACGTCCGTCGCTCGACGTCCGACGAATCTTTACCTCGGTGTCAGTAGCAGCGTCCCCTGGTCTGTCTTCAGGTCCATTCTGAACCTGCTTAGATAATTAAGACCCAGCAGACCCAGCCCCGGCCTGTTCGGAATATCAACTACAAAAGCCCTGATATCATACTCAACCCATCCGTCGATCTCTATTGAATCAATTGTAACTGCTGCTGCCTTCACAGTTCCTCCCACAGTGGACAACGTATGTCGGGGTGCCCCAACCTGCAGCCCCATGGCTTCAGCAGTCGATGAGGTAATAGTCACAATTGAAGCACCCGTGTCTACGAGAAAATTCTGAGTGACCCAACCGTTTACTACAGCATCAACCGTTATCCTGCTTGATCCCGGATTAAAATTTACAACTATCTTTCCTGCTTCTCCTTTCATCTCGGATATGCGAAGTGCAAGCAGCTGAACGCGGTCCTGATAGGCAGAAGGATAATCCATCATATATAAAAGGCGTTCCGCTTCCTGCCAGTCACCTTCAAGCAATGCCAGTTCAACACCCAACAGATGAATGCTGGGATCATCAGCATACCAGGATTTTGCGGCATTAAAAACCTGCCATCCTTCATCAATTGCTGATTCTGTTACGAGGCCATGAAGCCAGCTCTGATAATATTGCAGATGCAGTTTATCAAGGGCAGGTACTTCTTCCCCGGTCTGTCTGGAGATATATCTTCCGGAATCTTCAATCTCATTAATTGCCGCTTCATACCCCAGCTCGTTTGCCATAATTCTTACAATATCAATCAGCAAATATATATCAGCTATGTCCTTTAATACTCTGTCGGTAAAAAGTTCCACAACATTACCGCCTGAGCCGCTGCGCACGGCACGGGTAACGAGCACACGCATTTTTTTAATGATCGCCTCCGGCAATAAATAATCAGGAGTATCCTCAACAGCAAGTCTGGGCTGCAGGCTGAAACCGCTGACTAAGACAGACAGAAGCTCCAGAACGTCACCCTTATTTGGAAGTGACATCGCCATGGCAAACTTCTCCTCCCGGCCATGAGCGAATGTCAGATCATAAAAGTACATTACCCAGTTGTTATACTCAAGATCAGAACCGGTACTGCCTGGCCACATATATCCTTTGTCAAGCCACTCCCCAAAAGTCCAGCCAACGATATTTCCATTCTGGAGAAAAATACCTGTTTCATTGATATCATCAGGTACGGAAGTTATAACAAAGAAACCTCTTGAAGATCCTGCCGGTATAGAGATTACATCAATCTCCTTATCAGACTCGAGACTCATCCAGGTTACAGGCGATTGCGTATTCCAGGAACCAAGTTCACTGACTTCAGGAATATTGTTCATACCGGTAACCTGCCATAGACCGACTTTGTCCCCGCCGATCCACAATCCGCCTGAAATACTGTATTCACCCCCTGAGTCAGACGAAAAAATCCATTTATTCCCGCCAAGACATGCACGCGAAGGCAGTGCAAGCCAACCGTTCCTTGTCATACCTGCCCTGAACTTCCTGATCTGTCTGCCCCAGGGATCGGAAATCATGACCCACCCGGTTACCACATTCTCATTGGCCTTCAGGTCATCCACAGAGACAGCAGGAGTTACCGCGCTTACATTATCATTATTATTGTTAAATACTGACAGTTTTTTTCTTGCAGATTTCAGCCTTGCTTCAAGCTCATTTAATCTGTTCTCATATTGTTCTTTTTCATCATATGAAAGTCCGGCTGACTGCTTTACCGAATTTGATGTCTGACTGTAAAAATAGGAAAATATTATCGCAAAAACCAGCAGCACCAGGAGAATATACAAAGCAATTTTCCGGCCTGAAGCTCTGTCACCTGTAAATACCCCGAGAGGAGTGCCGCACTTTGAGCAGTAACTCAATGAGTTGTCATTTTCCGTCTGACAGTGACTACACTTTATATAATGTATCTTTGACATGACTTATTGAATTGCCTGCAAATTTAATATTTATATAATGCCATAATTTCATGTATGCAGGGGCGAACTGCCGCTCGCCCTTGCAATTCAACCCCTGAAGCGATACAAAAAAAGCGGCCTGACTTTTACATCAGACCGCTTGTAGTTAACATTTAAAAAACAGGGGGTTAACTCTGTGCCAATGCTTCCGGACTCTTAATATAGGCACGTAAAAGCTCTTCTTCAGTATCATCAAAGAAAAGATTCATCCCTGATTCGTCCTTCAGACGGACCAACTCTTTTGCCATAATTAACATTAAATCCTCTGCTGATGCCCAGGCAACCTGTTCATCTCTATAGTTTTCATATGCTGAATTATGCTTTGTGCCTTTCATACTGTCCCTCCTTTCACACTCTCAATTTAGCCATTATGTATGAAGAAAATGTGAAGGGATAATCCTTAATGTATGGGCATGGCACGCCATACCCGTACGAACATAATTGATTAACATGATAAAATTAATATAATTAAAGTGAAAATTCAGTTATAGAGCGAAATGTTATGAGAGATCACCTTGTAGTCGGCATATTAAAAGAGACAAAAGGTTTTGAGCACCGGGCACCGCTTGTACCTTCTGATGTTGAGTTGCTTGTTGATCGTGGTATTTCAGTGGAAGTTGAAAGCAGCACTAACAGAATTTTCAGCGACAGTGAATATAAGAAGAACGGGGCATTAATTGTCGATAAAGTCCGGAAAGCAACTCTCCTGGCCGGTATAAAAGAGCCCCGTGTTCATGACGTGCGATCCAATAAAATATACATGGTCTTTTCTCATACCGCAAAGGGACAGAGACACAATATGCCTCTGCTCAGGGCATGCCTGAAGAAAAATATAACATTAATTGACTATGAACAGATCGTTGACCTGTATGGAACCCGCCTCGTTTATTTCGGACGGTTTGCCGGCATATGCGGTATGGTGGACAGTCTGCATTATTTTGGCAGGAAGATGGAATCAAAAGGCAATGATAATCCTTTTACCATGGTTCAGCCTGCACATCAATATGAGTCGCTTGAAGCACTGAAGAGGTCTCTGGAGGAGATCGGACATGAAATCAAGAAAAGGGGATTTATTAAGAATTTGTCACCCTTCATCGTAGGGATTACCGGCCGCGGCAATGTATCAAGGGGTGCACAGGAAGTTCTGGACCTGTTTAATCCGGTGGAAATTCATCCCAGGGATATGAATGAATTTATTTTGCATCAGAAAAAACAGAAGCACAGAGTGTACAAGATTGTGTTTTTAAGAGAAGAGAAATTTCGCTCAAGAAAGCAGAAGGGATTTTATTTTGAAGAATACCTGAAACATCCAAAGGACTTTGAATCAAATTTAGATACATATCTGCCTTTCATAAACATACTTGTACATACTTCCTACTGGGATGCTAAATATCCACGGCTGGTTACAAAAAAAATGATCAACACATTAACAAAACATGATCCGTTCCGTCTGGAATTCATAGGAGATTTATCCTGTGATATAAAGGGTTCCATTGAAATTACTCATAAAACTACATCTCGTGACAGGCCTGTATTCACTTACAACCCGACTACAAAAAGATATACTGATGGATATAGGAGCCGGGGCGTCACGGTCCTTGCTGTGGACAACCTGCCAGCTGAGATGCCGCGGGATGCTTCAGATGATTTCAGCGGACTTATCAGGGAATACGTGTATCAAATTGCAGCTCACGGTACGAAAGAGATCACCAAACATCTGGCTATCCCTGCTGAAATCAGAAAGGCTGTTGTCACACAGAATGGCGAATTAAGCAGGCATTCATCGTATTTAAGGAAATATCTCTGACAATCACCTTTTTTGTCAGCCTAATCTTCTATGATGGCAGCACCGGCTTCTTTCATCTGTGCGACTGATTCTCTTCCACCCTCTGGAGTTACCGGCCGGGTTGCCTGCATAATGACATTGACTTCAAATCCTGCTTTCCGTGCATCCAGCACTGAAAGCAGAACACACACATCCAGAGCCAGCCCTCCAACCCAGATACGTTTCACACCATCACGCCGAAGCTGTTCGGAAAATCCTGTCTGATCAAAGACAGAATTCTGGTCCTGATCAAACCGTACACCTTTGGTTATTATTGTGACGTTATCCGGCAGCCTGAGTGCAGAATGAAATGCAGCACCCTCACTGTCTTCAATACAGTGGGCAGGCCATTTTCCTCCCTGGTCCTTAAAACTGATATGCCGGACCGGATGGAAATCACGGGACGCGTATACCGGGACCCCCTTTTTTTCCGCAGCATCAATCCAGTCATTCAGTATTGGTACAACAACGTCCCCCTCTCCTATGGGAAGTGCTCCACCCGGACAAAAATCATTCTGTACATCAACGATCAAAAGCCCATCGCCCTTCATTAATACTTCAGCAGGATTATGCATGGTTCGCTCTTTTCGATTTTAATTGTTTTAATTGCAGGTACGTATTGCAATACGCACTTACATATAACATGGCAAATCTTTAAATGTTATCATTCGTACCCTTTATTCTTTTTTTATCTTTGCCACCATCTCCTGTTTGAGGTCCCATAGTTTTTGAGATAGCGAGACATGGTATCTGTGCGGGCTGATTAAACGTTTAACGCCCGGATCAAGGCGGTCTGTGTCATCCTTCCTGCGCCTTCGAATTTCATCAATAGACGGCAGCTTATAAACCTGATCACCGTCTTTCATTACCTGGACAAGGAGTGGTTCTATTTCACTGATATCATCCTGATTCAATACCCTGAAAACTCCCTCTTCAATGGGATGGTGGAGGACCAGGGATGAAATGTTCTTTAATGTTTCGTCACCTGTACTGATAAGGTCTGCAGTTGCACGGCCGCGTTTGTCATATATGCGCCATACCTGCTTGGTTCCCGGACTTGGAATTTTACTGGCTGATTCAGAAATCTTTATTGAAGGGACCCAGTCCCCCTTAACATTAAGAGCGGTCATCTTATATACGCCATCCAGTGCAGGATACCCATGTGATGTTATCAGGCGTGTCCCTGCTCCTATTATTAATCTGTTAATGAGGCTTTCCGGATCCACTTCATACTTTGATGCTTCCTCTTCAATCTGGCTGATAATCTGCCAGATCACTATCTCATCAAGCTGGTTGGACAGAACAATAACTGTATCCGGAAAACCAGCTTTGTTAAGCATCTTTGCCGCCTGGATGCTGAGATATGCAAGGTCTCCGGAGTCAAGTCTTATCCCTACAGGTTCATGCGCCCTGTGTTTCAGTTCTTCAAAGACCTTTATCGCATTGGGAATTCCGCTTTCAAGTGTATTGACAGTATCAACCAGCAGCAGGCAGTCATCGGGGTACAGATCTGCATATGCTCTGAATGCAGAGAGTTCATCTTCTCCCATTGCCATGAACGTCTGGACCATGCTGTGGGCATGGGTACCTCTGGGAGGAAATCCCAGTGCACAGGAAGCACCAACATTTGAACTGAAATCAGCGCCGCCTATAAGTGCTGCACGTGCACCTGCGTTTGCTCCCCTTTCCTGTGCACGCCGCATCCCGAATTCAATCACTGGACGCCCGCGTGCAGCTTCCTTTATTCTGGCTGACTTCGTGGCGATCAGGATCTGAAAATTAAGATAGTTCAGCAGAGGGGTCTCTAATATCTGTGCAACAGCCAGCGGGCCCTGCACTGTATTCAGTGGACAATTAGCATGAATTACTCTTCCCTCTGGAACTGAGCGCATGCTGATCCCATCGAAGGTGCAGCTTTTCAATAGCCAGTCAAGAAAGTCATCTCCGAACAATCGCTTTCCGGACCGTCCGGTCTGGTTACGCAGATGCTGAATATCAGTATCGCGAAAACGCGTTTCCTTCATTCGGGCTAACAGCCACTCCAGACCGGCGTTTATACAATACCCTGCCTGATGCATACCATAATCCGGATAATTTCTGAAAAAATGGTCAAACTGGGCAGGACGCTCATGGATCCCGTTTCTGAAATACAACTGGGCCATGGTGAGCTGGTAAAAGTCAGTGAATAGAATACCTTCTGCTGTTACATGATCAAATTTCTTCATTGCTCCATCAGAACCGCATTATTCATGTCACCTGGTGCAGTTCCATACTGTAACTGAGATGAATCTTATTCTGATTGATCCGCGTTTTTTTCGGTAAAAAAACGCATGATAAATTCTGCGTCTTTCGGGGGTAAATCAAACTTCAGGCTGGCATCGCCGATTAACTTTGACAGGCTCTGACCAGGATTATCAGTACGCTCATCTGATATCCATTTAATCGCTTTTCTCAGTTGC
Source organism: Thermodesulfovibrionia bacterium (assembly GCA_945788685.1). Classification (GTDB taxonomy): domain Bacteria; phylum Nitrospirota; class Thermodesulfovibrionia; order UBA6902; family UBA6902; genus CALZJD01. Next base: position 14,696 of record CALZMZ010000053.1, read on the forward strand.
TCCCCCTCGGGTAGTACGTTCGTCATATGTATCCTCTCAAACTATCAATTTAGTATTTCTGCATTAACAAGTCAGTTGTTTTAAGCAAATTATAGCAGATTGCGCTTATTCAAATATTCGATTGTTTGAATGTTTGATTGTTGAAACACTTGAACATTTAACAGTTTTGAATTATTTTATAAGGTCTTCAAGCTCCTCCAAACTAAATGAGCTTTCTTTGCATTGCCTCAACCATCTGGCACATCGGTTTGCATCCAGAGGGATGCCCACCGGCGGGATGCCAAGCTTAATGCAAAGTCTCATCCCCTGCACCAGTTCAGGTACACATGCGATCCCGAGTGCGCCGACACTTTTATGTTCAGATTTTATTTTATTAAAAAGCTTATCAAGGTCCATCGAGACTGATATGAAGGGATTGATTCCGTATTTCCTGAGCAGAACAGTTCCGAGATTGATAAAGCAGTCCTTTGTGCAGCTTTTGCATTCAGACTCATATTCTCCTTCAAAAGCCTTACATTCCGGTCTGAAATCGCGGAGACAATGTGCAATCAGTGCAAACTTGTAATCAGATTTTTTAAATGCCATGCGGTAAATCCTGTTTACCAGTTCAATCTCTATCATATAAAGATGGTACTGATACTCCCTGGTCTTCAGCACATCATCGAGTCTCCGGGACAGTGGGAGGGTCTTTAAATGCTGCTTAACGCCTGTGGTAAAAACTGACAGTGAATCTTTTAAGGTCTTATTTATATATGAAATGAGCGGTTTATGAACCTGTTTTATCGTCAGCTTTTTTAGAAATGAGTTGTCCTTCCCTGACTTTTGTATATGCTGCAGCAACTCCTGCTTATCAGGACATCTCTCAAGAAACCGGTCCGTAAGCTCCCTTATGGTACTGTAGTATTGATCAGTCTCTTTACTGCCGCCATAGAGGGAGTATGTCTTTCCTTTAATAGGCATCAGACATTGATGTCGTGTCCCACCCTGCATCAGGATGCTCCTCAGCTTCTTTCAGTTCGGATAGAAGAATCTGTTCGAGGTCTTTAATTCGCTGCCTTGCTTCGCTGATGTAGGTCTTTCTGTCATGCCTGAGATGATGGAGCTCATTAAATGACTCTTCATCATGAAACCTGAATGTTCTTGTCGCCCTGTGAGCATGATAAGAACGGAAGCCAAGTTCACGAAGGGCATCACTGCCTGCCCTGAGAGATGTATCCAGTGTTTCACGATAGACGTGGTGTACTCCTGCATCAAGGAGATTATATGTCTGGGTTCTGCTTCCTGCCCTGGCAAAGATTTTCAGATGAGGGTAATGTTTTTTTGTCATTTGGATAATTTCGAGCATCTGTTTATGGTCACTCAGGGCAAGGATCAGCACCTTTGCATTTTCAGCTCCAGCAGCATGCAGCAGATCATGGCGGGCTGCATTGCCATAAAAAACCTTAAGCCCGAGGGAACGCAGCACTTCAACCTTGTCCGAGTCAAATTCCAGAACCGTGATTCCAACACCATTTGCCCTCAGCAGTCTTCCCACAATACTTCCGAAATTGCCGAATCCTGCAATAATTACCGGGTTTTCCTCATCAATGCTGTCCGCTTCTTTGCGTTCCTGCTGCCGGGTACCAAACCGGGGCTCAATGAATTTTTCGTTCGTTCAAAAGAAGAAGAAGGGGCGTCATGGCCATGGAAAGAGCAACCGCTCCGATGATGATATTTGCCAGTCCCTGTTCCAGGACATGGCTCTGCACAGCAAAGGAAAAGAGGACAAAGGCAAACTCTCCCCCTTCTGCAAGGGAAAAAGCAAAGAGAAGGCTCTGGTCAGTTCCCATTTTGAAGATTTTCCCCAGCACGAGCAGAACGAGAAACTTGATAATGACAAGCCCGCTTACAAGCATGGCAATATCGAGCGGCCTTGAGAAGATCATCCCAAAATCAATGGATGCTCCTACCGCGATAAAGAACAGTCCCAGGAGCAGACCTTTGAAGGGTTCGATGTCCCCCTCGAGCTCATGACGGTATTCACTGTTGGCCAGAACAACACCGGCTACAAACGTTCCGAGTGCCGGACTGAGGCCGACCCTGGACATGAGCAGGGCTATACCGATGACAAGAAGCAGGGATGCTGCAGTAAAAAGCTCCCTCAGCTTTGTCCTTGCGACCGCCCGGAAAAAGGGCCGAATGAAAAACATGCCCGCGATAATGATCGCGGTCATGACACCGATAACTGCACCTGCCTGTCCCCAGGCGGGAAGGCCTTCAACCCATGTAGTGCTGGTGTGCGCGCCATTGGCTGCGCTGATTGCAGGGGCTGCCTTGACCGCCAGCAGAGGCATGAGGGCCAGCATCGGAATAACAGCTATGTCCTGAAAGAGCAGAACAGAAAATGAACTCTGCCCGGCATCAGTTTTTATGAGCCTCCGTTCCTGGAGAGTCTGCAGCACTATCGCAGTTGACGAGAGAGAAAGTATCATGCCTATGGCAAGTGAGGTCTGTAACGGCAGACCAAGGAACATACAGATTATTGACAGTATTGCTGTTGTCACGCCTACCTGCAGTCCTCCCATGCCCAGTATGGGCGCACGCAGCCTCCAGAGGAGCGAAGGCTTCAGAAGTTTAAATCCGAACGGGCCGATGACCACACCGGCAATCAAATAGCCCAGCACAGAACCGAGTCCGGCCCTGTTTGCGATCGGTACAGAGATCACTGCTGCTGCAAGGTACACAAAGGCCTGAAAAAAGAAGCCCTCTCCGTGCATCAGCGATTCTCCTTATGTATAATTATTTCTTCAGGATGTATGTTTATCAACGAATACCCGCGCACTTTTTCGAGATCAATTTCATCGTCCCGAAAAGCAGTTATGATATCCCGGTACACTTCACCATAACGGCTTATCTCCTCCGGAGTTAATGTATGGGTCCCATGCACAACAAATGGGGGAAGGTAGTCCATTTTGCATACACGGGCTGTCTGTTTAATAGGAAGGAGAAAATCGCCGATCGTATGTTTGTGAAACCCGTTTTTCTGGTAGAGAGATTCTCTTCCACCGGTTGATATAACACTAAGCAGCTTTTTTCCCTTCAGTGCATTTCCTTCCCTGCCAAATGCCCATCCATGAACCAGGACCAGATCAAACCATTCCTTGATAATTGCTGGGGTGCTGAACCAGAAAATCGGATGATGAAGTACTATAATGTCGTGCTTTACCAGCAGGTCCTGCTCCCGTTTTATATTGATATGTAAGTCCGGGTATGCCTCGTACAGATCATGGAATGTTATGCCCTCGATATCTCTGACATAGGTAATCAGACGCCTGTTTACCCGCGACTTCTGAAGCGCGGGATGGGCAAAGAGTATCAGGATGTTATTTTTATATGTGTCCATATTCAAGGTCTTTAATTATATAACATATTACATGCTGTCGGCATATAAATGCTGCAGATATGGCTCATCCTCTCTCAGGGCTATGCATATGATCAACGCGTAGATATCGCAAACTGTGAAGGACCAGCATTGTCTTTTACCTGTTACAGTCCATGGAATTCACATAAGTATTAGTCAGCTCCTGAGCATAAGACCCGGTGTCCTCTGCGCAGTCGTTAAATGGTAATTTCAATCACATATGAATAATTACAAAACATTTATCATGCCAGAATGGCAGTAAGCCCATGTCATTTTAGCCATAACATACATAAAACATATTCAAAATACAGTAAATTTAATAATTTGCAGATGGCAACGTATTTGCAATAAACCAGAGTAGAGGAGACAGTAAACATGCCAGATAAAAAAATCATAGATGAATTAAAAAAATTATTGAGGAAGGCGAAGATCACAAAGGCGCAGCGTGAATATGCAAGGATCGAAGAGGCAACCATGATACAGCTTTGTCCTGTAAAGAAACCTTATGAAGAAGTGCGATATTCAAACCGGAGAACCCTCGATAAATATTTGAGAACATATTAAAATATCGAAGTTCAACTTCGATATTCTTCATTCCAGTATGCCGGCTATTCTGTCCAGCGCGATTTTGCAGATATACACATACGGAGCTGCGAGAACAGGAACTTCAAAAGTCAATTTACAGAGACCCTCTTCCTGAGTCTCAACACGATGTCCTGTTGTGCGGATTCCACCAACTTTCCATGACCAGAAGTGTCCCTCTTTATATTCGGTAATACTAAAGGGCAGCCATATGCCGACTGCTGTTTTGATCCTCCCCTCAGTCCCCTTTCTGATAAACCGATTCACACATTCTACCTCCAATACTGAAGGCCCCCATTGCGGCCATGTATTCGTATCAATCAGCAGTTCCCATATTACCGTACATGGCCTGCTGATTGACCTGCTTACGTTTGCATGTGAAAAAGATATGGTAAACCCCATGGCAATTCTTTTATACTGTATTTATCAGCCGGAAAGATACATTGTCAAGCAGCATCTGATATATAAACAGTATGGAACAAGTGAAGCTCTCCGCCTGCAAGACGGGACTTTAAAATAATATTTTTATTAATGATAATACAATTAGTGTTCCCCTCTTTAGCAAAGTCGGAGTGACCCTCTGCGGAGATCCGCTTCGGGAGGGGTCAGGGGAGATTTTTCAATGAATTTATTCGTAAAATTCCCCTTATTCCCCCTTTTCAAAAGTGGGAAACTTGAAAGGAGTTACACAATGAGTGAAATCAAAAGAGTTTCTCCAGAAGAAGTCAGAGAGAAAATACAGAAAGGCAATGCCCTGCTTGTCTGCGCTTATAAAGACGACTGGAAATGTAACAAGATGCGTCTTGACGGATCAATAGTGTTAAGTGAATTTAAAGCCGGGGTTTCCGAAATTTTAAAAGAAAGAGAGATAATTTTCTTCTGAAGCTGACCTGCGGAAGCAAGTGCTGCCGGTCGGGCAGAAGAATATCAAAAAGAGGGTTTCCAAAACGTAAA
>CALZMZ010000054.1 GCA_945788685.1 Thermodesulfovibrionia bacterium
AAAAGCTCTTAAAAAGACCTTTTGAATGTAAGGAGTAATTTACCTGAATTCTTTGCATTCGCTTGGTTCCGTTCTTTTGTGCGTGCAAAAGAATGAACCGGGGTCTGGGGCAGAGCCACAGTTTAATTAAGTCATTAATTGCGTATACAGTAATAAGAGATAATGCAGTCAGACGGTAAAATCAGCGGTTGATAGATTACCAGATTAATGAAAGGAATGAATCAAGATCCTTTTGAAGACTGTTGAATTTACACCATACAACCGTGCACTCATCAGAACGGTAACAGTAACCGTCTTTAATCACCACATGCGTGCCAACACCTGTTCGCTTTTTGTATGGGCAGGGCATATGAAGCTTCCCTGATTCAATGGCAAAACACTTTTGCATAAAAGGATCTTTCATACCTTTATTTTATCCCATTACAGCATATTTTCTATACATTAAATTTGCCCATTGAGCCTGCTCATATATAACATCGTATTTTATTGGATTAATCTTTAAATTATAGAGGAATAAAGTAAATTTCAAAACCTGAGTTTGTCATACTCCGGCTTGACCGGAGTATCCAGAGTTGTAATTTATTGATAATTGAAAAAGACTGGATTCCGGGTCAAGCCCGGAATGACAGAAAAAACATATTTTCACACTCCGGGCTTTAAGAGTTTATGCTGCTCAATCTGAAGTTTCTTAATAAGTACAAAATCCTTTTTCTTCTCTGCATCTCTTATCTTTGTCTGAATTTCAGAGAGCATTCTTTTCTTTGAGTTGTCTTTCAGCTTTTTAACACAGTCCTCCAGGGCCTTTTCAGCATCTTCAATATCATCCCGCATGGACAGCTCCGTGATATAAGCCTTGCCGGACTCATCAAAGTGCGGAAGGAGTTCATTAACATAAGTGATACCCTCTTTAATTTTATTAAATATTTCCCTTGATAATAGATCCATGAAATCTTCAGAGGCAAGTTTTGCTGCATACGCAGATGCCTTATCAGGCAGCTGCAGCAGAAGCTGGAGTGTAATTACCTCATCCAGAGGCCTGGGACCGGGTTTGGACCGGGGTCCTGTAGTAGTCTGAGCAGTGTAGTATCCCCGGCTCAATCTCTTTTCTGCTTTTTTCAATTCTTCAATAATAAATACTTCATTTATTTTCAGACCCTCTGACAGCATCTTTACATAGTCACCCTGAAGCACCTTGTCAGGAACTTTTGAAATAGTCTCGATCGCTTCACGGGCCAGTACCCGCTTGTCTGCCTTAAGTTTCAGAAGAAAATCAATAATGCTCAGAGGATTATCAAGCAGCTTCTGGAATGCCTCTTTCCCGTGTTTTCTTAAAAAACTGTCAGGGTCTTCCTTTGCAGGAAAAAGCAGCATATTTACATTCAAACCGCTTTCAAGCAGAATGTCAGCCGCCTTTTTTGCGGCCTTTACACCAGCCTGGTCACTGTCAAAGACCAGTACTACATTTTCAACAAACCTCTTTATCAGCTTTCCATGCTCCTGGGTAAAGGCGGTGCCTAAAGGTGCAACCGCATTTGAAATCCCGAATACATGTGCCGTGATTACGTCCAGATACCCTTCCATGAACAATGCATAGCCCGATTCCTTGATAGCATTTTTCGCTCTATACAGACCGTAAAGCACCTTTCGTTTGTTGAATATCGGTGTCTCCGGTGAGTTCAGGTATTTTGGATCAGAGCCGTCAATTGACCTTCCACCAAAGGCAACAACATCACCTTTTAAATCATAAATGGGGAAAATTACCCTGTGTCTGAAAGTATCGTAATACCCTTTTGAGCCCTGGGATATGAGGCCTGCTTTTTTTATAACTTCCGGTTTATATCCCTTTTTCGTCAGATAATGCAGCAGCGCATTCCATGACTGCGGAGCATATCCAAGAGAAAACAGCTTCCGGTTTTTTTCGTCAATGCCGCGGCCCTTAAAATATTTCTGTGACTGATCGCTTTTCGTTAAGTTATGTTCAAAGAAAGTAAGTGCATCCTTATGGATGTTTACCATCATCTCTTTTTCACCGGTTTTTTGAACAGTCCCCGGACGGGCCCTGAGTTCTACCCCTGCCCGTTTGGCAAGTACATTAAGTGCCTCTGGGAAAGTCAGGTTTTCATAACGGGTAAGAAATGAGAAAATATCTCCCCCTGTATTACAACCGAAGCAGTGGAAAATCTGTTTAGCGGGACTTACCGTAAAAGAAGGTGTCTTTTCGGTATGAAAAGGGCAGAGGCCTTTCCAGTTCTGGCCGGCCTTTTTCAGACTGATGTATTCTGATATGACATCAACTATATCAAGCCTGTTTTTAATATCCTCAAGGGTGTTGTCGTAGGCAGGCATAATTCAAATAATAATTACAAATTTCAAATTACAAATTACATATTAAACGTCCAAACAGCAAAAAAATCATCAACCGGCTTAACATTCATTTTATACAGCAAACTGTTTCATGTACATATAAAGCCATTGCGACCTTAACTCTGGTTTATGTTTGAGCGTCATTATTATGCAATTCATAATTCGTAATTAGTAATTTGTAATTAATTCGTAATTCGTAATTAATTTGTAATTCGTAATTTATTTAAACCTGCTGAATCTTCTGAATCCCGAGCAGGGCAGGACTTTTAAACTGCCTTTTTTCTGAAGCTCATCCAGCATCAGATTTATCCCCAGGTTATCACTCGAGATATGTCCGGCGATTACCACATTCATATGATGCTTTTCCGCTTTTTTCCTGTGTTCATCACTTAAATGCATTGCTACAATGGTACTGATTCCGGAATTTGCAAGGCTTTCGAAGATGTCTTTCGCACCCTCTGTCCCTCCGGTCATGTCTACGAAGACTTTGCCGGCGGTCCTCTCCTTTGATCCTATGAGAATATTCGGACCTGCATTGTTATGCGCAGCTTCTCGATACTCGGGAATATCCCGCAGTATGTTCATAATATCATCAAGTGTATCAGGCTTTTTCCTGTCAATCAGTTTCTGCAGATAGGTTGCCACCATGTTATCAGTTGGAGTATGCATGCACATAAAGGGAATATCAAGTAGTTTAGCAGCATCTGATGCCCTGGTATGGTTTACGGGCATGAGCCTTCTTTCCACTTCCTTGATCCTTCCTTCCAGAAGGTCTTCCGCAATGTTAATCGGGACTCCGAACTTGTTGAGGATATCTGCCTGCATATGCATTACTTCATAGAAATTGGCAAAAGCCTTGCCTTCCGGATGGTGGGCAATCACCAGGTCGACCTTCTGCCCTTTTTCTGTAAGACGGTCAGCAAGGAGCAGCTCCCCGATCTCCATATCAACTCCAACAATAACAGTCTTTATCTCCTCATCGCCTGTTCCATGCAAAATTCTTGTATCTGCGTATGGATTTTTCAGGCTCTCAGTATCAAAAAACTCCCTGTCTTCTTTTTTCATTGCTTTATATGATTCGTTTTTTTTAGTGAGAGTCTTAAGGACAGTTTTTTTCCCGCGCGGATCTGCGTCTATCCCATTAGCAACAACAGTTTCGTAGAGTTTCCTTAATTTCAACTATACCTCCAGAATTTCCTTTAACAGTTTATTTGCAAGCTTGCCGTCAACCTGCCCTTTTGATTTACTCATTATTTCTTTCATCACGTTCCCCATATCTTTGGGGCCCTGTGCGCCCACTTCATTGACTATATCTGAAATCATTGATCTGGTTTCTTCTTCAGAAAGCTGCTTCGGAAGGTAGACCTGAATAAAGGTCAGTTCCTGCTTCTCTTTTTCAGCCAGATCTGTCCTGCCTGCATTTGTAAACTGGTCTATTGATTCTTTGCCGCGTTTTACAAAGGTCTTTAAAATGGACATGACCTCATCATCGTCAAGAGGTGCTTTTTTATCAATTTCACTGTTTCTGACCGCCGACTTAATCATTCTTAAAATCGAGACCCTGTTTTTGTCGCCCGCCTTTAGGGCCTCATTCAAATCGTCAGAAATTGTTTCAAAGATCGGCACTTATTACCTCGAAGACCTGAAGCTCTTGATTATTTTTTTTCTTGCAGCAATAGATTTCTTTTTCTTTCTTACGCTGGGCTTGTCATAATGCTCCCGTTTTCTTACTTCAGAAAGAATCCCTTCTTTCTCACACTGCTTTTTGAATTTACGGACAGCATTTTCAAAAGACTCGTTTTCCCTGACCTTTATAAAAGGCATCCATGTTCACCTCCCTCGCTGAGAATAGTAATAAATAGTTAAATAATATCTTAAGAATTACAACCATTATAGTAAACAACGCACCCAAAACATCCAGGCTTCATCCGTTTAATAATCTAATATTGGACTCAAACCGGTAAAGCACGGTTTTCCTGCCATTTCATCCCCAACTCACTATAAAAAAGCTAAAATTTCAGATAAACAGTATAACCTTAAACAGATATAAAAAACCATATATTCGAACACCTGAATACATCAGGCATCTCTGAGCATTATTTTACCATTTAATTACAGAGAGTTAACCATAATACAGCCACCTGTTTTGATTCATCGTTCATGTGGCACTGATTATTCATGAATAGAGGAGGGCTTGCTGAGAGTTTACTCTATGATCTTGGGGACAGTGTAAAAACTGTCGTCTTTACCAGGAGAATTTTGCAGGACTTTCTTGCGGGGGAGAGAAGGCCTTAATGTATCTGCCCTGAACACGTTTTTTACATCCACGACATGCGCAGTAGGCTCGACATCTGATGTGTCCAGTTCATTCAGTTTATGAATATAATCGATTATGCTGCCGACCTGTCTGGAGAAAAGTTTTTTTTCGTTGTCAGAAAGCTTTAGCCTCGCAAGAAGGGCAACATGCTCTATTTCCACTATAATTTCTCCAGGTTGGCAAACTTCAGGGAGAGTCTCTTCATTCCAACAGAAGGGAAGTTGACCGTTACCTTTACATCATCAGTCTCACCATAACTGTCTCTGACTACGCCAATACCCCATTTGGGATGTTTTACCCTGGATCCTGATGAAAAAGGTGAACTGTTCTCGAGATTGACGTGCACCCGTGAAATTGATGTTTTAATTGCATCGGCCCGTGGTCTCTTTTCAACGCTCTTGTAAAGCTTTGACGGTATAGAATCAAGAAATCTCGATGGCTTCTGTTCCTGTACTGAAGTATAAAGCCTTCTCTTTTTTGCACCGGACAGGACGAGCATGTCCTGTGCGCGGGTAACACCTACATAAAAAAGCCGCCTCTCTTCCTCGAGTTCAGCCTCATCCTTTACAGCATGAAAGTGTGGAACCAGACCGTCTTCAATACCGGCAAGAAAGACCACCGGAAACTCAAGACCTTTAGCGCTGTGAAGCGTCATGAGTGAAACACAGTCCTCGGAATGGTTCTCATCAAGTCCGCTGTAGAGAGCTGCCGAGTCAAGGAAACTGTTAATATCAATTCCTTCAGCAGAATTGACAAGCTCCATAAGGTTTTTTGCCTTTTCTTCACCTATCCATTCAACATACCCTGTTTTTTCATAGATCAACTCGATCAGTTCAGACAGATCTGAATCCATATGTTTAATAAAGTCTTCAATAATGTTTACAAAGCCGCTGATCTTGTCCTTTAATGAATTGGTATATCCACTGCTTTTTAAAATATGCTTCATTGTCTTATAAAGGCTTTCGTCCCTTTTGCGTGCCTCGTTTTCAACTCTGGAAATTGTAGTGGCCCCGATCTGCCTGGGAGGACAGTTGATAATTCTTCTGAGACTTACAGAATCATCAGGATTAATAAGAACCTTTAAATAAGCGATTATATCTTTAATCTCTTTGCGCTGATAAAAACTGATCCCGCCAAATATCCGGTATGGCTGACCGTTTTCTCTCATTGCTTCTTCAAGTGCCCTTGACTGCTGGTTAACTCTGTAAAGAACAGCCATATCCCTGTACGAATATTTACCCTTTTGATACAGTTCCTTTATTGCCTGTGCTATGTAACGGCCTTCTTCCTTCTCATTGACCGTCGTGCAATAGCAGATATTGTCACCCTTTTTTCTGTCAGTCCAGAGTTTTTTCTGCATCCTGTCAGTGCTTTGATTTATAATGCAATCTGCAATATCAAGAATTCTCTGCGTAGAGCGGTAGTTCTGCTCCAGTCTTACAACCTTCATCTTCTTGAATTCTTTCTTGAACGTATGAATATTTTTGACTTCAGCACCTCTGAATTTATAAATACTCTGGTCATCATCTCCAACTGCACAGATATTTTTGTGTTTTGAGGCCAGAAGTTTTGCAAGCCTGTACTGGGAAGTGTTTGTATCCTGGAATTCATCAATCATCAGATAAGAAAAATCCTTCTGGTATCTTTTCAGTACGCCGGGATGGTCCTCATAGAGTTTTACCGTAAACATGATAAGGTCATCAAAATCAAGGGCATTGTTCTTCTTAAGTTCGTCCTGGTAACGCACATAGACCCTTGCAAATTTTTCGTCAAAACCATAACTGTCTTCATTGGCCAGTATATGATCAGGACCGATCATTGCGGCTTTTAATGCTGATATCTTTGAGAGTATCCCCTTATAAAGGGCCTCGTGGATTTTAAATTCCTTCAGAATAGACCGGACCAGATGACCGGAGTCATTATCATCATAAATGCAGAAATCATTACGGAAACCAAGTTTACTGATCTCACGTCTTAAAATTCGTGCACTCAGTGAATGGAATGTCCCGATCCACAGGCCGTCGGTACTCTTGCCGGTCAGGCCCTCAATTCGTTCCTTCATCTCATTGGCGGCCTTATTGGTAAAGGTCATGGCAAGTATTGATGCAGGAGAAATCTTCTGGTTTGCCGTAAGATAAGCAAACCTGTGAGTTATTACTTTTGTCTTTCCACTACCGGCTCCAGCAAGAACAAGTAATGGACCATTCACATGGGAAACCGCTTCTTTTTGCTGAGGATTCAGATTATTCAACAGTGCTTTTTTAGTCATACTCTCCCCTCGTGGCGATGTAAATTCGAGATATTAAAACAGCTGGGCGTTAATACAAATCGTTTAGATATATAATTATATCAGAACCGTACAAATTACTTCTACCTGCTTATTATATAATTGGGATATTTAATATGAGAAAGCAAGCTGACTGATAATCCCTGCTGGACACACTGCTTACAATTGCAGATATTCCTTTATCAATGAGGGATACATGGATGGATTAAACAGGATATTAGTCATTAAATAACATTCATGAGTGCAAAAACACCCTTTCTCCTGAATAGAATTAATGGCTTTTTTCGCTCCTTCACTGCTGATTATGTTATCAATATCATATCCACTGTCCCGCACATTGCCCAGCTTCATATCAAAGGATTCACATGGATACACATCTCCGGATTCCGTAAGTACAATATTGAGTTTTCCGGCATAACACGGTATCTGCTGTTTATTGCTTGAGACCGTTTCACAAATTATGTTCCTCTGCAAAATGTCCTGTGCTGCTTTCAGTTTTGCTCCTTTAAAGCGATAGATGCTGGACTGTTTGTTTTTCAGGTTGGATGCGAGCAGATCAACTGTTTTTCTGTATAACTGCATATCAATCTTTTTTAATCCATCATCCAGGACATCCCCTCTTATTAATGAAACAGTATGCGTTTTTATCCCGTCAAGACCGCTGACAAATTTGATCAGCTCAGCCATACCATCCTGATTATCTGCACAGAAAACCGTATTCACACCAAGCTCAAAGTTGGGATATTCATCGAGAAGCATCTTTAATGATTCATATGTTTGGATTGTTTTCTTAAAGCTGCCTTTTCCTCTTATTTTTTCATGAATGCCTTCCATTCCTTCAATTGAAAGCTTTAAAGCTATTGTGCTCCTGCTGCAATGTTTGAGTATCTTTTCAATTTCAGCTTTAATGACTTCAGGAAGCAGTCCATTTGTAGGGAACAGGATGATGGAAGGTTTATTATTCTCATAAAATACTTTAGTGATATCAACAATGTCCTTTCTCAGGAATATCTCACCTCCTGAAAAAGCAAGCCATAGCAGGTTTCCCATTGACCGGGAGATTTTTTTTATTTCATTCAGGGAAAGCTCCTGCTCCCTGTCTTTACTATCAATGTCAGAGTGGTAAAAGCAGAACGGACAGGAAGCATTACACCTCTTTGTAAGAAAAAAAGTAAGATGAATCAGGTTGTGCTTATTAAAAACCGAACCGATATGGCGAAATGGTGAATAAATCATTGCACTCTCATCTTCCCAGAATATATTTCAACATACCTGAAGCCGTTCCCAGGCCGACAGGTAAAGGATATAGCAATGCATAGTAAAGAAATGCAAAAAAAGCAAACATCCTGCCTTTTGCATTCAGAAACGCTCTTATCAATTTCCTGCTGATAAAAATGTTGATAAGAATGATAACCGGAATCAGTGAAATCAGTGCTGAACTCTGCAATAATGCTGCAATCAATAACAATAATATAATTAATACATATAAAGCCACGTTGGTTTTGAACTCTACTGATGCAGTGCCTGAATCAGAAAACAGGTCCCTGTTACGTAGAGAATACAGACTCCAGTATGCAGTCTTCCTGTACGCATTACGCAGGGATCTTGATAAAGTGAAACCAAAGATATGGCGCACCTGTATATCAGGATTCATCAAGAGTTTATATCCTGATTTTTTTAAACGGTGGCTATACTCAACATCCTCTAATATAGGCATAAAGTCTTCAGGAAACCCCCCGCTGTCATTAAACGTTTTCCTGAACATCACCATTGCATGGGCAGCTATATAGTCAGGACTGTTTATTATTCTTGTTTCAGAGTAGTTTATCCAGGCCGCCTGAAAGTTATTGAAAAAAGAATCATCATATGCCACATCAGCATATGTACCTCCCAAAATATAGCCGGTTTTTAATTCTGACATTGTTTTATTGACTATTGATAATGTGTCTTTCTGAAGGAGACAGTCAGAATCAGTAAAAAATAAAATCTCACCGCTGCTGTTTTGTGCGCCTGTATTTCTGGCCCTTGATGTACCTGACCGCCTGTCAAGCTTGAGTAATGTGCAGGGATATTGTTTGATTATTTCTACAGAGCCGTCATCAGAACAATCATCTGCAACAATAACTTCGAAGTTCGTATAATCTGACGAAAAGGCCGCTTCAAGACATTTGCCGATTGTTCCTTCACCATTATAGTTGGGAATGACAACTGATATACGTTTTTCCATAAATCGAATACGGATTATACCCTCTTATCAAAATCGCTTTTTGGTATATTAAAACAGCATAATATTATAATATTTCGCTTATATTATACTAATGGATAAGTTTGACAAAATATTTTGTATCATTTTAAGATTATAATCAAAATTAAAATAATTCGAGGTATACATGCACCCTAATGTAGAAGAACTTACCGCAACTAAAAGAAGGCTGAAAATAACTATACCTGAGGATATTATAAAAGCTGAAACCAAAAGCATTTACGACAAAATCAGGGTGACAACCAAGATTCCGGGTTTCAGGCCGGGCAAGGCCCCTCAGTCAATACTGGAAAAACGGTTCGGAAAAAATGTTGAGGCAGAAGTAATAGAGAAAATCATACCCCAGTACTATATGTCTGCAATAAAAGAGGCCAAACTGGAACCGGTTACGTATCCTAATATTGAGGAAAAAATAGAGCTGAAATCCGGAGAACCTCTCTCATTTTCTGTCACTGTTGAGGTGAAACCTGATGTAGGAGAGACACATTTTGAAGGTATCAGCCTGAAGAAAAAGACCTATACTGTTGAAGATGATGAAATAGAGAAATCACTTTCAATGCTTCAGGAGAGTAAGGCCTTATTTTCGGTAACAGATGGACCATTACAGGAAGGTGATATGTCAATCCTGGACAGCGAGGCATTTATTGATGACAAACTCGAGGACACCCTTACATACAAGGAATACCCTCTATTAATAGGTTCAGAGGAAATGCCAAAAGATATCAGTGATGCATTGACAGGAAAGAAAAAAGGAGATTCAGTTGAAGTCAGAATATCCTTTGAGAGTGATCATCCAAACAAATCAATAGCAGGTAAAGAGGTTGTCTTTAAAATGCTGGTTAAAGAAACAAAAAAGAAAAATCTCCCGCCAATAGATGATGAGCTTGCAAAAGAGGCCCAGTGCGAAACCCTTGATGAGCTTAAAGAAAAAATCAGGGAAAATCTCGGCAGCAGAAAGGAAAGCCAGATTAACCTGGAGTATAAAAAAGATATTCTGGACGACCTCTTAAAAAGACATGACTTTGATGTGCCTGAATCAATGGTAAACGGAGAGATCGAGTCCCTTATACAACAGGAAAAGGAAAATGCCGGCAGAACAGGTGCGGAAGTCAAACATGATGACGAATTAAAAAAAGAATTTGCTGAAAAAGCCAGGAGCAATGTGAAAAGTGTGATCCTCCTTGAAACTATCGGGAAAAAGGAACAGATTGAGGTCAGCGAAACAGATACAAAGAACGCAATTGAGGAGATCGCAGTCCGGAATAACCTCAATGTAGAAGAGGTCACAAAGCTGTATGCGGTAAGAGAAGGATCAATGGATGCACTAAAGAGCAGGCTCTTTGCTGACAAGGTCCTGGATCTTATACTTGAGAAGGCAAAAATAGAAGACTGAAAAGTAAAAATTAAGAAGTAAGAACGAAGAAGTGTAATGCAAAAAGTGAGAAGTAGGAAGATGTATTAAGTTTTTTTTATTACTTCTTACTTATAACTTCTTACTTCATACTTTATTTATAAGGAGATAATATGAGTTTAATTCCAATGGTAATTGAACAGACAGGAAGAAGTGAAAGGGCATATGACATTTATTCGAGGCTTTTAAAAGACAGGATTGTCTTTATCGGCACTCCGATCGATGACATACTGGCCAATACAGTTATAGCACAGTTACTTTTTCTTCAGACCGAAGATCCTGACAAGGACATTCATATTTATGTCAACTCACCGGGCGGTGTTGTCTCGGCAGGACTGGCTATTTACGATACAATGCAATACATAAAACCGGACATAGGAACGTACTGCCTCGGTCAGGCTGCAAGCATGGGAGCGCTTCTGCTTACAGCCGGCACAAAAGGAAAGCGGTTTGCCCTCCCCCATTCACGCATCATGATACATCAGCCGATTGGAGGGTTCTATGGACAGGCAACAGATGTTGAGATTCATGCCAGGGAAATCCTGAAAATGAAGGAAGCCCTCAACAATATAATGGCTACACATACTGGTCAGCCTTTTGATAAAATACAGGTAGACACTGAAAGAGATTTTTTCATGTCAGGTAAAGAGGCCAAGGAATACGGACTGGTTGATGATGTAATAGCAACTCTGAAAAAGGAATAACATATCATATGAGCAACAAGAAAGATTCACATATTCATAATGATACCCTGAAGTGCTCTTTTTGCGGTAAAGGTCAGAAAGAGGTCAGGAAACTTATCGCCGGACCTACTGTTTATATCTGTGATGAGTGTGTAAACCTCTGCAACGAGATAATGGCAGAGGAATTTGATACTTCATTTGATATCAGCATATCGAAAAAACTTCCTACACCTAAAGAGATAAAGAGCTTTCTTGACGACTATGTCATTGAACAGGACCATGCAAAAAAGGTCCTTTCAGTTGCGGTCCATAATCATTACAAGAGGATCAATAACCCGCAGAAATCTGATGTTGAACTTCAAAAAAGCAATATAATTCTTATCGGACCAACAGGAACAGGAAAAACAATTCTTGCCCAGACACTGGCAAAACTTCTTGATGTCCCTTTTACCATTGCTGATGCAACAACTCTTACAGAAGCAGGCTATGTAGGCGAAGATGTAGAAAACATTATCCTCAAGCTCCTGCAGGCTGCAGATTATGATGTGGAACGTGCACAGCGCGGCATTATTTATATTGATGAGATCGACAAAATAAGCAGAAAAACCGAAAACGTATCAATTACAAGAGACGTATCAGGTGAAGGGGTACAGCAGGCACTTTTGAAAATAATTGAGGGAACTGTAGCGAACATTCCTCCCCAGGGAGGAAGAAAGCATCCTCAGCAGGAGTTTGTTCAGGTCCATACGTCCAATATCCTTTTCATGTGCGGCGGAGCCTTTGTAGGGCTTGAGAAAATAATTGAGCAGAGAACAGGCAAGAAAGTTGTTGGTTTCGGTGTAAAACCCGAAAAGACAAGCAAAAAGAAAATCGGAAAAATACTGAAGCAGGTCCAGCCGCAGGACCTCATCAAATATGGTCTCATCCCTGAGTTTGCAGGAAGAATACCGGTGGTGGCCACGCTTGAAGAACTCGGAGAGTCAGCGCTAGTGAGAATCCTGACCGAACCAAAGAACGCACTTATCAAGCAATTTCAGAGGCTTCTTTCGTTTGACAATGTTAAGCTGAGTTTTACCGATAAAGCATACAAGGCAATCGCAAAGGAAGCATTGAAACGCAAGACCGGTGCAAGGGGATTACGGGCGATCCTTGAACAAGTGATGCTGGATATTATGTATGAAGTGCCCTCACAGCCCAATATAACAGAGTGTGTTATTACCGATGATGTGATAACAAAAAAGGGGAAAGCCATACTTACTTACGAAGACAAGGCAGAGAC
>CALZMZ010000055.1 GCA_945788685.1 Thermodesulfovibrionia bacterium
TACACAACAGACCTCTCTGAAAGCGGTCGTTATGCCTTTCATCACGCGGCGAGCCTTGCCACCCACTATAGCGCAGAGCTTACGGTAATCCATGTAGTGGAAGGAGGGCCTGAACTGGACAGACGGCTTTTCGGGTATGTTGATGAGAAACTGTGGGAAGAGATCAAGACGCGAAACCTTGAAGAGGCAAAAGATATTTTAACCAGCCGTAAGCGGGATAACGCTGCGATCAGGGAATGTGTCGGCCAGTTCTGTGAAGACATGCAGGCTGATATGCCGGACCAGCCAGACGTTACATATAAAGTAGAGATCAAAATGGGTGAACCTGTTGAGCAGATCATTGAGATGGCGGAAAAAGGCACCTATGATATTATTGTCATGGGCCGTCATGGAGACCGGCCAATCAAGACTGCAGTAGTTGGTGACGTTGTCCGCAGGGTGGTGCGGCATACTGAAATACCTGTGTTGATTGTGAAGGTGCCGGAAGAATAAAAAAAGGGTTCAAGGGTCCAAGGGGTCGAGGGGCCAAGTGAAAAAAAATAAAAAACATTCAGAATTGACGGATAATTGCAGGGGCACGGCGTGCCGTGCACCTGCTGTCCGATAAACTATGAAACTGATCCGCTTTGGGCAGCCTGATAAAGAAAAACCGGGCATTATTTTATCTGACGGCAAAAAACGCGATATCTCCTCTTTTGGAGAAGATTACGATGAAACCTTTTTTGTGACCGACGGACTGTCACGGCTTGAGAAATGGCTGGGAAAAAACTCAGCAGAGATGCCGTTCATTGATGATTCCATAAGGCTGGGACCGCCGGTACGCAGACCCGGCAAGATTGTATGCATAGCCTTCAATTATCTTGACCATGCCCGTGAGACAGGCAGGCCCATTCCGGAAGAGCCGGTCTTTTTTTTAAAATCCCCATCGGCCCTTACAGGCCATAATGATGAAGTACGCATTCCGCGGACAAGCAAAAAGACCGACTGGGAGGTGGAGCTTGCTGCAGTCATAAACAAAAAAGCCTCATATGTGGACAAGGAAGATGCCATGAATCATGTTGCCGGATTTTCCCTGTTTAATGACTACTCTGAAAGAGAATTTCAGTTTAACCGGGGAGGTCAGTATGTAAAGGGAAAGAGCGCAGACACCTTTGCCCCGCTGGGCCCGTTTCTCGCCACCAGAGATGAAATCAAAGATTATACAAACCTGAAAATATGGCTGAAGGTAAACGGCAAGACCATGCAGGACAGCTGGACCTCCAATATGATATTTGATCTTCCTGCCATCATATCATCTGTAAGCCGGTACATGTCCCTCATGCCTGGAGATATTATCTGTACAGGCACCCCTGCCGGAGTGGGTCATGCAATGGAACCGCCTCAATATCTCAAAGCTGGTGATCTGGTGGAATTTGGCATTGAGGGGCTGGGAGAGGCTATCCAGAATGTTGTGGCCTGACTGTTAACCACATACTCCTTAGTTTGTCATTCCCGAAGCCTGCCCTCGACTCCGATCGGGGTCTGTAATCGGGAATCCAGAATCTTTTCACAAAATACTGGATTGCAGCTAAGACTACCGGAATGACATAATTGTTCTTTGATACCTCACAGCCCTGCCGAGGTACAATTCATTAGTGAACTTTAGAGTATTAACTGCTCCCGATGCCCGAAACTGACAGTGTTATCAAGGAAATATGCCTCTTTCGGAGAAATCTTGAAAAATACATAATCAGGATTTTCAGGCATTTCCTTTATCTGGGGGAATTTTTCGGTCATAATTCCTAATATTCGATCGATCACTGCACCGTCTGATACCTGTTCTGCAGTTCCTTTCATCTGCACTCCCTGGATTATACCAAGGTCAGTATAGTCTTCATCCACAGTAAAAGCAACCGATGGATTACTACGGATATTCTTTGCCTTGCGCGTGTTTTTGTCGGTCATGAAATACACGGTCATACCTTCTGATGCATATCCCACTGTATGTGCAATGGGAGAACCGTTATCGCCAACAGTGGCGAGGTTCAGATAGGGGTGCGATGCAAGATAGTTACTGATTTTTTTTGATACATCATCGTTGCTCATGGATACTACCTCCTTTAAATTTAATTACGGCTAAAAATGCCGTTAAAGATCCTCCTGTCAAAAAGCAGTTAGTAACATTTCGAGTATATTAGACCAGTCGTCTAGAAATGTCGAGGGGGAATTAGAGGGGTTACATTGTCTTTCCCTTTATATTATGGGAATGTTGAAAGATATCTTAGTCAATGTTGTCAGTTCCCGCATATGTTGAAAATATGTCAGATTATGGAGATTTTTTTACCTCACTAAGCCCCTCTTATCTTTAAGCATGAATCTGTCAGAATTCTGTTGATAATTAGCGTAACTGTTAATATTTAATGGTTTTTTTATTAGTGATAACTCCCCTGTTTCCTTCATAATGGAATCAGTCTGGATTCAGTCGAAAATTCATTATACTCCTCTAAGGGTAATTCCTCTCGATCATTTATTTCAATTTTTATTATTTCAGTTTTATAGGGAAAATACCGATAACAGTATCAGGGCATACCTTATATGGAGCTAAATATATTTAGCAACTTAAGTGCACTTTAATATAAGTGAGGAAAGGGAATGTTGTTATGACAAAGCTAAATTGCTGGGAAATTAAAAATGCGGCAGATAGGGGGAATAAGCGGGCATGATTAATGAAGTCAAGGGATTAAGTACTTTACTGATTAAAGAAGTTAATCAGAGTGGTTACCAGGAAGATAGAAAACATTCCAATGTAGATATCAAAAAAGCATTGGAGCATATAATCAGAGCAATAAAACTATTTAACAATAAGCTTGTCTTTGAATATGAAGAAGAGATGGAAGAAATGGTAGTAAAGGTAATTGATGGTGACACTGGTAAAATGATACGTCAAATACCCAATGAAGAGATAGTCAGACTTTCAAAAAACATCGATAAGTTAGACGGTCTCCTGATAGATAAAAAGATATAATTCACATCATCTTCTATCTGCCTGCTTTCAATCATTAATATTCGATTTTCAACTTCATCAATTATTGACTAATAATTAGATGCAATCCTTAACTTCAGAGCCACTGCTTATCATTGATATGAAATTTATCCTCAAATTCAAGAAAATTGCAGGTTATTTAATTAATAGTCAACTATCAATGATGTTCAGCTGGAATGAGATCAGAATTATACATGAGAAATTCCGAAAAAATCATATTAATATCGAAGTTCAACCTCGATAGACAAAATTATACTCAACGGTTTTTGTTTCGGTCCCTTCCGGTGAAAAAGTCTTTTCAAAGAAATGAACGTTTCCATTTTTATTAATCAAAATAATTGTTGAACATCGTGTTCCGAAATCCTGACCTTTAATAAAAATGGGAGAGTTGCTTTCTTTCTTCTCTGTAATATCACTTCCCCATTCCAAGGTCCTGTCTCCAAGTAAAGAAAACAGCTCTTCTGGAGTTATTTTGTCTTGTCCTGACAGAAGATTATTTAGTGAATCTTTCCCTTTGCTAACCTTATAAGAATCGTCATTTATGATAAGATTACTTAATCCATGAACTCCTGGTTTAATCTGTTTACATTCATTTGGTCTGTTTGAACACCAGTACAAATCATCAAAAGTTCCAAATACAAGGGTAAATCCCTGAAAGTCATTGCCATTATTTAAAACATGATTTGCATATTCCTGAGAAAGTTTGTCTGATTCAAGAAAGTCAATAACCAGTGCCCCGCGGGACCGGGGAAAAACCGGTTCTTTCATCTGCTCGCAATAGTTTGTGACAGCTGCATATCGTCCTTGCTTTGAGATGCCAAGCCATGTACCGCCTGCCTGCAGATCTTTGCCAGCGAGAATATCTGGTTTATTCTTCCAGAAATCTGCTTCTGATGCAGGGCGGGCATGGTGTTCGTCCCGATTCGCAGCAATAATGAGAGGATAATCAGGATGGTGCTTAATGGCCATCAGAAGTAAACACATAATTGTATTTTACTGCATCATATATAAAGAGGGGAAAACTGACATATCGAGGTTCAACCTCGATATGCGGTTTATAAAAAAGGGCACATTGCAATGTACCCCTATAATTTGTTGTTATAACCTTTCCTAAAACATTTTGATTTTTTATGATGCAGGGATTATGATTATTAAATAGATAATTAAGGAATATTTCAACATTCTTTATGAAAGAACTACTCAACAGCTGTGTCGGCAGAAAGATGCTCGTGGCAGTGAGCGGTCAGTTCATGGTCCTGTTTATAATTGTGCATGTGCTTGGCAATTCAACGATTTTTTTCGGTGGACTTAATGCATATGCGGAAAAGCTCCATTCTTTGCCGCTGCTGGTCTGGAAAACCCGCATATTTATGAGCATTATCCTGGCGGTCCATGTTTTTTTCAGCATTCAGATAACTCTTGAAAACTGGAAATCCAAACCGGCTAACTATGCTGTGACAAAGAACCTGCGAAGCACGTTTGCATCAAGAACCATGATATGGACCGGGGCTTTAATAGGGACCTTTCTTGTGTTTCACCTTCTTCATTTTACGTTTCAGATCATTAACCCTTCATTTGCCGCCAGTGCTAACATGGATGCACTGGGAACACCTGATGTTACTTTAATGGTGATTTCGGGTCTTCAGCATTTCGTCTCTTCATTTATTTATATAGCTGCCATGATCGCCCTTGCACTTCACCTGTTTCATGGAATTCAAAGTTCATTTCAGACTCTTGGATTAAACAGTGAAAGGACCATGTCATTTATAACAAAGACAGGATCGGTTGCGGCAATAATTCTTTTTCTTGGATATATAGCGATCCCGGTTATTATTTTACTTGGGTTGTTGAAAGGTTAACAATGATACTTGACGGAAAATCTCCATCAGGCCCACTTGCTGAAAAGTGGGACAGAAGACGACAGGAACTTAAGCTGGTCAACCCGGCCAACAAGCGGAAATATAAGATCATAGTGGTCGGGACAGGTCTTGCAGGTGCTTCTGCTGCTGCTACGCTTGGAGAACTCGGATATACTGTTGAGGCATTCTGCTACCAGGACAGCCCTCGAAGGGGGCACAGTATTGCTGCCCAGGGTGGTATTAACGCTGCCAAGAACTATCCCAATGATGGCGACAGCATATTCCGTCTTTTCTACGATACGATTAAAGGCGGTGATTTCAGGTCAAGGGAATCTAATGTTTACCGCCTTGCACAGGTTAGCAATAATATCATTGACCAGTGCGTTGCGCAGGGCGTACCCTTTGCCCGTGATTATGCAGGATATCTTGATAACCGCTCATTTGGCGGGGCTCAGGTATCGCGTACCTTTTATGCTAGGGGGCAGACAGGCCAGCAGCTTCTTCTCGGGGCTTACTCTGCCCTGTCAAGGCAGATTAAGGCTGGTACCGTTAAACTTCACTCACGATCAGAGATGCTCGACATCGTAATTGTTAACAATGAAGCAAAGGGAATTATTGTTCGTGACATGGTAACAGGCAATATAGAGTCACATGCAGCAGATGCTGTCTGCCTTTGCACAGGAGGGTATGCAAATGTTTTTTATCTCTCTACGAATGCTATGGGTTCCAATGTAACAGCTGCTTACCGTGCCTATAAAAAGGGCGCTTACTTTGCCAATCCCTGCTATACACAGATACATCCCACATGCATCCCTGTGTCCGGCGATCATCAGTCCAAGCTGACCCTTATGTCAGAATCACTCAGGAATGACGGAAGGGTATGGGTCCCTCTGAAGGCTGGAGATAAGCGTGCAGCCGGGGAGATCCCTGATAGTGAACGGGACTATTACCTGGAGAGAAAATATCCCAGCTTTGGGAATCTGGCTCCGCGTGACATTTCATCCCGCTCAGCAAAGGAAGTCTGTGACGAGGGCCGGGGAATCGGCACAAGCGGATATGGAGTTTATCTCGACTTTGCCGATGCTATCAAGCGATTGGGAGAATCTGTTATCAGGGAGCGCTATGGCAACCTCTTTGAAATGTATGAGAGGATCACAGGCGAAGATGCATACAAACAGCCAATGAGGATTTATCCGGCGCCCCATTATACAATGGGCGGTTTGTGGGTTGACTATGATCTTCAGAGCAACATACCCGGACTGTTTGTGCTGGGTGAGGCAAATTATTCAGACCACGGTGCAAACCGGCTTGGTGCAAGCGCACTGATGCAGGGACTTGCTGACGGGTATTTTGTGATTCCCTATACCATAGCTGACTATCTTGCCCGTACAGAACCGGGACAAGTAACGAGCAAACATGAAAAATGCAGACATGCCAGAGAGGAAATGGTATCGCTTACTGAAAAACTGCTTACCATAAACGGAAAGAAAACAGTAACCCGGTTCCATAATGAACTGGGCAGGATAATGTGGGAACATGTCGGCATGTCACGGAATGAAAAAGGCCTTACAACAGCCCTTGAATTAATTCCTGGGCTGAGGGCCGAGTTCTGGGAGAATGTAAAGGTAACCGGCAAGGGACAGGAGCTTAATCAGGAACTTGAAAAAGCAGGACGGGTGGCTGATTTTCTTGAGTTCGGAGAACTCATGGCCAGGGATGCACTTGAAAGAAAAGAATCCTGCGGCGGACACTTTCGGGAAGAATACCAGACACAGGAAGGTGAGGCAATGCGTGATGACGCAAACTTCAGATATGTTGCAGCCTGGGAATTCAAAGGAGTGGACAGGGAACCTGAGATGCACAGCGAGCCTTTAGAATTTGAGAATGTTGAACTTGCTGTGAGGAGCTATAAATAAGACAAATGTCAAATTCCAAATTACTAATGACAAACTGGCATAGAATATGAATCTTACCCTTTATGTGTGGCGTCAGAAGTCGAAAGACCAACAGGGTAAACTGGTTAAGTATGACGCGAAAAATGTGAGCACTGAGATGTCATTTCTGGAAATGCTCGATGTGGTCAATGAAGAGCTTATCAGGAACAACGAAGATCCGATCGCATTTGACCATGACTGCCGTGAGGGAATCTGCGGTACCTGCTCACAGGTGATTAACGGGATTCCGCATGGACCACAGGTGAGGACCACGGTCTGCCAGCTTCATATGAGAAACTTCAAAGACGGCGATACAATATATATAGAGCCATGGCGTGCAAAGGCCTTTCCGGTCATTAAAGACCTGATTGTAGACAGAAGCGCCTTTGAACATATTATCCAGTCAGGCGGGTATGTGTCCGTACATACAGGCGGCGTGCCTGATGCAAACGCCATTCTCATTCCCAGGGAAGATGCAGACACATCAATGGATGCAGCAGAGTGCATAGGATGCGGCGCATGTGTCGCAGCCTGTCCCAATGGATCGGCAATGCTTTTTACTGCTGCCAAAATTACCAGTCTTGCCATGCTGCCCCAGGGTAAAGTGGAAGCAAAGAAGCGGGTATGTATGATGACCGAAGAGATGCTGAAACAGGGTTTTGGTAATTGTTCTAACCACTATGAATGCCAGGCCGCATGTCCAAAGGGGATCAAGGTCTCTTTTATTGCGAAGCTGAATAGGGAGTTTACAAAAGCCGTAAAGCTCTTTTCTGAGCCTGAGTAGAGTCTGTGTTTAGGCTGCTTTTTTTCTTTGTCATTCCCGAAATTCTTAATCGGGAATCCAGTCCAGTCATTAATTCTGGATACCCGATTAAAGACTTCGGGTATGACGGCTAAAATTAACTTTATGAACACATTCTAAGTAATTAAGATTTTCATAATTAAAACAAATTTAATTCCATGAACCTTAATATATCCATACTCGGGGCCCTTGTTCCTGTCTTGTTTGTAATCCTGACAGGATTTGTACTCCGCTGGTTTCAATTCCCGGGAGATGAGTTCTGGTCCCGCGCTGAACGACTTACTTATTTTGTCCTGTTCCCCTGTCTGCTTTTTCAGAAAACAGCTACAGCTTCCTTGGGGTCACAGTCTGTGTCATTGATGATAATAGTGTTAATCACTGCCGTATTTATTATGGCCGGATTGTTGCTTTTTATTAAAAAATGGTGGTCATCAGGAGGACCTGCTTTCACTTCTTTTTTCCAGGGAAGTATCCGCTTTAATACGTATGTTGGCCTGGCCGCAACATTTGCGCTCTTTGGTGATAGCGGGCTGACTATTGCAGCCATTGCGATTTCTGTTTTAATACCTTTACTGAATATCCTTTGTGTAGCAGTTCTCATATTATTTAATGACAAGAATATGGGGAGCTTACAGACAATTGCAAGGGAGTTGGTCAAGAATCCCCTTATCATTGCCTGCACTTCAGGAATAATACTTAATTACTCAGGTATAGCACTTAATTCTGTAGTAGAGGAAACATTATTAATTTTCGGCCGCGCAGCTCTGCCCATTGGCCTATTGAGTGTGGGTGCAGCAATTGATGTCGCTGCTGCGCGTACTTCAGGTAAAACTGTCGCATTCAGCTCTGTTCTCAAACTCATTGTATTTCCCCTTCTTATGTGGACTCTCTGTAAGCTTCTCAATCTTGATCCTCAGTTGTCAGCTGTTGCAATTCTGTTTGCAGCACTTCCCGGATCACCCGCTGCTTACATACTGTCCCGTCAGCTTGGAGGAGACAGCCCTCTTATAGCAGGAATTATTACAGTCCAGATAGTTGCTGCAATGATTACATTTCCTCTTGTCGTGGCATTACTGGCGATGTAAAATTATAAATGCAGGTTATGAATAGCAATCACCCTGATTGGCTCACATCATTTATGAAGTGCCATGGAATAACACTATGGGGTGTAGCAGACCTGAGAGGAATTATCATACCTTCAGCAGACAAAAAATCTTCCTTTGATTACGCAATTTCATGGGCGTTCCCAATGAACCCGGAGATTATGAAAAGCATACAAACAGGTCCTAACCGGAATTATGCAGATGAGTATGCCAGAGCCAATGCATCTATTAATGGACTGGCAAATGCCCTGGTTGCCAAGATTAAAAACAGGGGGTGTAATGCTCTGATGTTGCCGGCCTCTGTAAGGACTGACAATGAAAATATAAAGGGGGACTTTCCTCATAAGACTGCTGCAACCCGGGCAGGGGTTGGATGGATAGGTAAACACTGCCAGCTCATTACCCGTAAATATGGACCGTGGGTGAGGCTTGGTACGGTATTTACTGATATGAAACTTCCTTGCGGAAGTCCATTAGAAAAAGAGTTTTGCGGACGCTGTACTACATGCATTGATGCCTGTCCTGCCGGAGCATTAACGGGCAAAGCCTGGGAGCCGGGGATACAGCGAGAGGAGATACTTGATGTATTTGCATGTGACAGATGGAAGAAAGAACATTATATGCATTTTCACAAGGGGCATAACTGCGGCATATGCTCATCTGTCTGTCCTTATGGATTAAAGATTTAAAATCAGGGTAATTCCCGAAGCGGGTCTTCAAACGGTCGCTCCGACATGAATTATCCCTGCATGACTGCTGCATTTAAATTTTCTTATGTGCTTATTAATAATAAAAAAAACCTTGACACTGTCCATAACAATATCTATAATGATCACATAGTTGCATATATGCGCAAATAAAGTTTATAAGGAGCGTTTATCTATGCTGTGGTTATTAATTGGGGCAGGTTGTATTGCAGTCGCAGTATTTTGGATGTTTATCAGTAGTTCATCCAAACAGGACCTGCCAAGATGCGGCTCAACCTGATTGCCGGGTTAAAATGGGCACGTTGCAACGCGCCCCTGCGAAGTAACATCCTGTCATTCCGTTTTTAAACCGGAATCCCTATGTATCATTCCATACAGGGCAACCACAAGGGTTGCCCCTACAATAACGAAATTAATGTATAACATGGTTTATCAACATGTAGGGGCAGGGCTTGTCCCTGCCCTTGATCGATATGTATGAACAAGACATAAAAATAGAGTCATCATAAGGCCTGCTGCTTTGGACAACTGAAACGTCGGCACGTTCTGCTAATGCCACTGCGTTTGACAGCGAACCAATTGCCTTCTGATGGCTCTATTATTTTTTAGCGATGCCCCGGTTTGGAAACCGAAGAGCTTTTTCTATTATAGAGCTTCGGCAGATTCTTAAGGCTTCCTTACCTGCTTCAAAGGCCTGCACAGAGAATCTGTCTCCCACTCTTTTTCCAATTTGCTTGGTCCTCTGGGTTTGACCTCTCCAGGGTATCGCAAACTCTATTTCTATTTTTATTTTAACTAAATTATCCTGTCTGTCAACCCTCTCCGGAAGGCCCTTAAACAGGGCTTTCAGACCATTACAAGCTGCAGAACAGCTATACAAAGGGCTTTGCAAAGGGTGGGGGTTTTTTATTCAGTTTCGTGCCTTCTTTAACTTATTGTCAATCAAAGAAAATCGCATTCGAACCGGATCAGTATATTAACCATATGCTGGGTTATAATCTTTGTATGGATATAAAACAGAAATTTTCCCGCGTTCCAATGTCACCCGGCATTTATATTATGAAGGGGCAAAGGGAACGGGTCATTTATGTGGGCAAGGCAAAAAATCTGAGAAACAGATTAAGATCTTATTTTCAGAAGTCAACTACGCTTGATGACAGAAAGACAAAAATGGTGCAGGAAATAGTTGACTTTGATTATATCGTTACAAAAAACGAACTTGAAGCATTGGTCCTTGAAGCCAATTTTATTAAGAAGACCAAGCCCCGTTATAACATAATTCTGCGTGATGACAAGCATTACCCTTACCTTAAGTTAACGGTTAATGAGGAGTGGCCGAGACTTGAGGTTGTCCGCAGGATAGCAAGAGACGGCTCTCTATATTTCGGGCCCTATGTGCCGGCAGGTGCGATGAGAGACATGCTGGATTTTATTCGCTGGAATTTTCCCATACGTATCTGCAGATACAGGATGGACAGGCCTTTCAGACCCTGTGTTCAGTATCAGATGGGGAGATGTCTTGCACCCTGTGCAGAGGACAGGAGATCTCCTGAGTACAGAAAACAATATATGGAGGTTGTTGAGGAAGTCAAAAGTTTTATAAAGGGGGAAAGGAAAGAGCTCATATCAAACCTTCATGAACGTATGCAGAAACTATCAGATTCTCTTTTATATGAGGAAGCGGCAAAAGTACGGGACAGGATGACTGCCATTAAGAAAACCTGGGTATCGCAGAGGGCAATAGCACCTGAACTCAAAGATGTTGATGTAATTGGTTTATACAGGGAAACGCAGGAAGCAGCAGTATATATGTTTTTTATAAGAAATGGTACGGTTATCGGGCAGAAGGATTTTTTCCTGAAAAAAATCGGAGAAATGGATAACAGGGAACTTATAGCAGGATTTGTTGAACAGTTTTATTCAAAAGAAATTCTGGTCCCGCCCAGAATAATACTTCCTGTGAGGGCAAGACTGACAACTGAAAGGAGATGGCTTACCGGAAGACGTGGCAGCTCAGTAAATCTCAGCAATGCAAAAAGTGAAACTGAAAGAAAAGTCCTTAAGATGGCAGATGACAATGCCCTTTATTCTTTTAACAGACACAAGGAAACAAAAGTTGATGAGACCATTCTTAAGGTAAAGGAACTTCTCCATCTGAACACAGTTCCTGTAAGAATTGGAGCAGTAGATGTGTCAAATATATCCGGAGCTGAATCAGTTGGAGCCCTCATCATTTATGAAAATGGAAAGTTTGATAAAGAAGGGTACAGGCAGTTTAAAATAAGGACAGTTAAAGGAATCGATGATTTTGCAATGATCGGGGAGGTGGCTGGACGGTACTTTAAAGGTATTTCAGAAGATGGAGGAGAAGTGCCAGACCTTTTACTTATAGACGGTGGAAGGGGGCAGCTGTCTCATGCTGTTAACGCATTGAAGCCTTTTGATATTCCTGTTGAGATCGCTGCTATTGCAAAGGCAAAAAATGACAGATCCGGCAAATTTCTATCGCATGTTCAGAAAGACCTTGACAGGATATACCTGCCGGGTAAAAGATCCCCCATATACCTTGCACCTGCACTGGATACAACGCATCTGCTGCAGAAAATAAGAGATGAAGTTCATCGCTTTGCAATCACGTATCACAAGAAGCTCAGGGCAAAAAGAACACTGCTCTCCCCGCTTGAAGAAGTAAAAGGCATTGGCAAAGCAAGACGGCTTGAGCTTTTAAAACATTTCAGCAGTATTGATGCAATCAGAAGAGCAACTGTTGATGAGATAGCAGCAGTTAAGCGCATGAACAGAATCCTAGCTGAGGATGTAAAGAATCACCTGCAAAAAATGAGGAAAACCGGAGCAGTTCGAAATGATTAATAAAAGAAGTATAGAAAAATACATTCTCAAGCTCTTCGGCAAAAAAGCCATTGGTGTAAACATTGAAAAACTGGGTGCAGGTGTGCAGGGTGCCGGCTTTCTCATAGATGTTCAAACAAAGGACGGCCATGAATCATATGTTATTAAGGGGCTGTATCCTGAAGGGCTTGAGCATGATTATCCTGCAGACCGGGCCGGTGTGTTCCTGCTTGATCTGGAGGAGTTTAAAAACCTGCCAAAGCATATAAAGGCAATCGATGTTCTTGCAGAGAAAAAAAATGGAGTAATACAGTCCATTGGAGGAGGAAAAGAATATTATCTATTAATGGAAAGGGCCATGGGTGATCACTATTTTAATGATTTGAAAGCATTTGCCGGACAGGAGAAGCTTGAAACCTCTGATATGGAAAAAATCCAGGCCATGTCATCCTACCTTGCCAAGATCCACTCTGTTAAAAAGGAGTCCAGGGCTTTACACTGGAGAAAAGTGAGAGATACGATTGGACATGGAGAATGTTTAATGGGAGTATTTGACACATATCCTGACGATGTAATTTCATACAAAGAGATGGCAGAGATCGAAAAAAAGTGTGTTGACTGGAGGGCGCTTCTTAAACCGAAATATAAGCGGTTATGTCAGGTACATGGTGATTTTCATCCCGGGAATATATGGTTTCAGAATAGCAGTGATTTTGTGCTGCTCGACAGGAGCAGGGGACCATGGGGTGATGCGGCAGATGATGTGACAGCTTTGACTATCAATTATATATTCTTTTCCATATGCCATTTCGGCAGACTTGAGGGTTCATACTCAGAAGCTCTCGGTCTTTTTTTTGATAAGTATGTAAGTCAATCAGGAGATGATGAACTTTTTGAAGTTGTTGCTCCCTTTTATGCATTCAGGGGTGCTGTAGTTGCCAACCCTGTTTTTTATCCGGATGTATCAGATGAAAACAGGCGTAGAATTTTTAATTTTGTAAAAGCTGTTCTTGATGATGATGCATTCAGAATTGATAAAGTGAATGATTATATCGGGCTATAATAAAGAAATGAGAAGTTAGAAGTAAGAATTGGGAAGTGACGGATTTATTTTCGCCAGCCCCGGAACAGAATTCTTTTGAAATTCCAGAAGTGTAAGAGGCGCTGTGTAAAAGCATTCTGATCCACCTGCGTGGCAATTTCTTTTATGAGCTGACGGTTTTTACTGATTTCCCTGTCTCGAGATTTATCCAGTCCTCCGTCTGCTATGAAATGCTGGATCTTCTCCAGTTCTCCTGCATCAAGCCACACGCCATGTTTACTGCATCTGTCAATAATAACGCCTGAAATTTTGCCGAAATTTCTACGATTCATTAATTTTTCGCACCTTACACAGGGGACATACTCTACAGGTCCCCTTATAGGCACCTTGCGATATTCACTTTTTATGTTTATTTTCTTATAAACATCACGATCCCTGGTTGCTCTGAAGAACTCATCTTTGTCCAGCCACATCCCGCCGCATTCAGGACAAATGTCATATTCCTCATCATCAATGATATGCAGTTGAAGCTCTACCCCGCATCGAGGACACTCCGGATGTATGTTACTATGCGACTCACTTTGCTCACCACCGCAGATAGGACAGATATCGTATTTGATATTTATATCTTTTTCACAGTGTTCACATAACTTAGTCTGTTTAGCCACACCTGTCATCATATGGTATTTATCGGCACATCATTTATATACTTGAATTCAATTATAAATATAGTGTTAAATAAATTTACACTGTCTTGTTTGGTTGATATGTATATGTTTATAAGAATATAAATATATCAATTAATATTCTTATATTACAGAATGTTATTTCAGACCCGGAGTGTGTTCTAAAGTTTTTCAGTGTTTCTACCGATAAGATAACTGTAAATATTATTTACATTAAAATTTTGCATTGGAGTCAAAATTATGATTAATGAGATTTCAAATAAACTTCCAGCTGCTCACCACTCCAAAAAACCTGATGTTAAACATAATACAAAGGAAACATCTGCAAGACCAGAGCTTGATGACCGGTCTGATCTTAAGCAAAATGATACTGTTGAGATTTCAGAGCAGCAGACTGTTGCAGTCACTGCTGAAAAAGTAATTGCGCCAGTGCATGGACATGACAATGATGTGCATCTGCTATCAGATGTTAATCAGAAGGAAGCAAATACAGAGGGCCCTGTATATCCAAATATTCTGGTATCCGCAGCAAACAATAATCAAATTAACGGTCGGACCGAGCTTACCGCTGAAGAGATAAAAGAGGTCACAGAGCTTCAAAAGCGCGATAAGGAGGTCCGCCAGCATGAATATGCGCACATTGCAGCAGCAGGTGCATACTCACAGGGGGTTTCATTTCAATATCAGACCGGACCGGACGGACGCAGGTATGCGGTAGGAGGCGAGGTCTCGATCGATACATCACCGGTCCATGATAATCCTGATGCAACTATCGCCTCACGACAGACAGGTGGCTGCCGCAGCAACACGAATGGAAGCAGCAGCGAGAACAGAAAAAATGCAGGAAGCGGCTGAAAGCAGAGAAGATACGAAAACAGGACCGCAGGCAACTGACAATAAAATTGCAGAAGATAATAACGATCAGCAGAACGCTGTTCAATCGAAAGATGACAGTTCGATGGATGATGCAATGACAGCAGCCTACGGAAAGAAAGAAACCGAAATCGGCAAATTAATTCGCCTGACTGCTTAAGTACACAATCAGGGCATCTGAACATTCATTTCATAACTGCCAACAGAGGCTTTATCTGCCATACCACTTTTCCATAAGATATCCAGTACCCTGGGTTTTAATGACCTGGGAACCATTAATATTAACTTGGCCCCCAGTCCGGCCATAGCTTTCCACTCCTCAGCTTTTTCAGCAGAGATGGTTTTTTCTGTTTCAACTTCCACCACAGCCAGTACAAGACCATGGTTTTCCAGAATCAGATCAGGGTAATGGCCATTAAACTCATTGCTCCTGTCTTTCTCAAGATTAATTTTAATATCATCATAATCTCTTGAAAGCCTGTTCTTGAGATAGGATATCATCCAGTCATGAATCATGTCCCCATTCTGCATATAATTACACACCCTTTCCTGTTCGCTCCTTGTTTTCTATCAGGCCTTCTACCGGCTTAAGTCCGTACGGACTGCCCTGCTCAATTGCTTTCAGTACGGTTCCCCCGCCTGTAAAGAAATAGTACTGGGGATCATCAAGGACAGACAGATATGTTCCGGGACACAGGTTTTTCAATTCCTGCAGAGTGTCTCCACCGCCAAACATTTTTTTGCCAACAGTATTATTACTTAATGCACAGTAAAGCGCCTTTGAACCGTCCGGAAAATGTGGAGTAAGCCCCATCACGGCATTGACGAAAACTGTTTTGGCGCATAGAATCACATTGGAAACTTTATCGTCCTCAAATGATTTCGGGTCAATATCAAGCACATAATTGAATGTATCGCCTGGCTTGAAATCAGAGAGTGCTACCGATCGGTGTTTCCCTTCGGCTTTTTCTTCCAGGATTTCAGATTCGATTATATAAGGCATCTCCAGAATTTTTCCCTGCTCCCTGTCCTTGTTGACCAGATCACGCGCAGCCTTTATATCGTCATCAGCGATACCTTTGATTGATATATTGTATTTTGCACAGAGATATGCATTATATAAAACGCCGCCCAGGATTACATGGTCGGCTTTTTCATAAATTTTAGTCAGAGGACCTATCTTTGTATCGTATTTTGAGCCGGCAACAACAGCCAGAAATGGCGGCTCCAGGTTGGTTACCCTGTTGAGGTTTTCTATGTCCTGCTGCATGAGAAAACCGGCATAGGAAGGGATGTATTTTGTAATGTCGTATGTAGATACATGGGGCTGCCAGGACCCGAATGCATCATTTACA